>NZ_JBVJWO010000007.1:124621-165703 GCF_055602345.1 Streptomyces sp. NPDC037401 | reverse complement strand
CCTGCCGCAGCAGCGGACCCCCCCCCCCCCCCCCCCCCCCCCCCCCCACAACAACCCCCCCCCCCCCCCCCCGCTCCCCCCCCCCGCTTCTCGTTGTGCGGTCGTCCGAGCGGACGCCGGGAGCGCTGCGGTACCCTGGCGCCATGCGTGCCGTACGCCTTCTGCTTACCGAGCCGCGCTGATCAGTCCCGGCTGGCCACCGATGTGGTGAGCGCAGCCGGCATCGGCGCGGCGTCCCCTCCTGTGCGAGGGGTTTTTTCGTTTGGGCAGGCAGAGACGGCAGAGACGATCGATGGAGCTTCAGGAATCATGAGCGAGACGAACACCCCGGCCCCCGAGGCGGCCGAGGCGCACCGTTACACGGCTGCCATGGCCGCCGACATCGAGGCACGCTGGCAGGACGTCTGGGACGCGCAGGGGACGTACGAGGCCCCGAACCCGACCGGCGACCTGGCGGGCGACCCCGCGGTCGTCGCACGGCCCAAGAAGTTCATCATGGACATGTTCCCGTACCCGTCCGGTGCGGGACTGCACGTCGGTCACCCGCTCGGGTACATCGCCACCGACGTGTTCGCCCGCCACCAGCGGATGACCGGCCACAACGTCCTGCACACCCTGGGCTTCGACGCCTTCGGCCTGCCCGCCGAGCAGTACGCCGTGCAGACCGGCACGCACCCCCGCGTGTCGACCGAGGCGAACATCGAGAACATGAAGGTCCAGCTGCGCCGGCTGGGTCTGGGCCACGACCGCCGCCGCTCCTTCGCGACGATCGACCCGGACTACTACAAGTGGACGCAGTGGATCTTCCTGCAGATCTACAACTCCTGGTACGACGCGGACGCGAAGAAGGCCCGCCCCATCGCCGAGCTGGTGTCCGCCTTCGAGGCCGGCACCCGCGAGGTGCCGGGCGGCCGTGCCTGGGAGGCCCTGAGCGCCGCCGAGCGCGCCGAGGTCCTGGGCGCGTACCGCCTGGCCTACTCCTCCGACGCGCCCGTCAACTGGTGCCCCGGGCTGGGCACCGTACTGGCCAACGAGGAAGTCACCGCCGACGGCCGTTCCGAGCGCGGCAACTTCCCCGTCTTCAAGGCGCGGCTGAGCCAGTGGAACATGCGCATCACCGCGTACGCCGACCGGCTGCTGGACGACCTGGACGCGCTGGACTGGCCCGACGCCATCAAGCTGCAGCAGCGCAACTGGATCGGGCGCAGCGAAGGCGCCCGGGTCGACTTCGCCCTGGGCGACGAGGCCGTCACCGTATTCACCACCCGCCCGGACACGCTGTTCGGCGCGACCTACATGGTCCTGGCGCCGGAGCACCCGCTGGTGGAGAAGTTCATCCCGGCCGCCTGGCCCGAGGGCACCCACGAGGCGTGGACCGGCGGGCACGCCACCCCGGCCGAGGCCGTCGCGGCGTACCGCGCCTTCTCCGCCGCCAAGTCGGACGTCGAGCGGCAGGCCGACGCCAAGGAGAAGACGGGCGTCTTCACCGGCGAGTACGCCGTCAACCCGGTCAGCGGCGACAAGGTCCCCGTCTTCATCGCCGACTACGTCCTGATGGGCTACGGCACCGGCGCGATCATGGCGGTGCCGGCGCACGACAGCCGCGACTTCGAGTTCGCGCGCGCCTTCGAGCTGCCCATGCGCTGTGTCGTGCAGCCCTCCGACGACCGCGGCACCGACCCGTCGTCGTGGGACGAGGCATTCGTCTCGCACGACGCGAAGCTGGTGAACTCCACCGGCGCCGGGATCTCCCTGGACGGCCTGGGCGTCGTCGACGCCAAGGCCGCCATCACCTCCTGGCTGGAGGAGCGGGGCATCGGCGCGGGCACGGTCAACTTCCGTCTGCGCGACTGGCTGTTCAGCCGCCAGCGCTACTGGGGCGAGCCCTTCCCGATCGTCTACGACGAGGACGGCGTCGCGCACCCGCTGCCCGAGTCGATGCTGCCCCTGGAGCTGCCGGAGGTCGACGACTACTCGCCGCGCACCTTCGAGCCCGACGACGCCACGTCCCAGCCGGAGACCCCGCTGTCGCGCCGTGAGGACTGGGTCAACGTCGACCTGGACCTGGGCGACGGGCGCGGTGTCCGCCGCTACCGCCGCGAGACCAACACCATGCCCAACTGGGCGGGTTCCTGCTGGTACGAGCTGCGCTACCTGGACCCGCACAACGCGGACCGCCTGGTGGACCCGGAGATCGAGCAGTACTGGATGGGGCCGCGCGAGGGCGCGCCGCACGGCGGCGTCGACCTGTACGTCGGCGGCGCCGAGCACGCGGTGCTGCACCTGCTGTACGCGCGCTTCTGGTCGAAGGTGCTGTTCGACCTGGGCCACGTCTCCTCGGCGGAGCCGTTCCACAAGCTGTTCAACCAGGGCATGATCCAGGCCTACGCCTACACCGACGAGCGGGGCGTGTACGTCCCGGCCGCCGAGGTCGAGGAGCGCGACGGCGCGTACTTCTACGAGGACAAGCCGGTCAAGCGCGAGCACGGCAAGATGGGCAAGTCCCTGAAGAACGCCGTCACGCCGGACGAGATCTGCTCGGAGTACGGCGCCGACACGCTGCGCCTGTACGAGATGGCGATGGGTCCGCTGGACGTCTCGCGCCCGTGGGACACCCGGGCCGTGGTCGGCCAGTACCGGCTGCTGCAGCGCCTGTGGCGCAACATCGTCGACGAGGAGACCGGCGCGGTCACCGTCGTGGACGCGGAGCCGGGCGAGGACACGCTGCGCGCCCTGCACAAGGCGATCGACGGGGCCGGCGCGGACCTGGCCGCCCTGCGCTTCAACACGGCGATCGCGAAGATCACCGAGCTGAACAACTTCCTGACGAAGGCGGGCCGGCCGCTGGAGCGCTCGGTGGCGGAGCGGCTGGTGCTGCTGGTCGCGCCGCTAGCCCCGCACATCGCGGAGGAGCTGTGGCACCGGCTGGGCCACACCGACTCGGTGGTCCACCAGGACTTCCCCGTCGCGGACCCGGCGTACGTCGTCGACGAGACCGTCACCTGCGTGGTGCAGGTCAAGGGCAAGGTGAAGGCCCGCCTGGAGGTGTCGCCGTCGATCTCGGAGGGTGACCTGGAGAAGCTGGCGGTGTCCGACCCGGGAGTGGTCGCGGCACTGGGCGGCGCGGAGATCCGCAAGGTGATCGTGCGCGCGCCGAAGCTGGTCAACATCGTCATCTGACGGCCGCGGCGCGAGTAGGGGACATCCCGTACGGGCAGGTTGGGGGTTCGATTGGAACCCTCGGCCTGCCCGCGCCGTTTACGGTTGAGGTATGCCGAGCAGGCAGAGCACGTAGGGAAGCACCGGGGAAGGGGCTCTCATGGAGGCCGCGTTGATCATCTTCGCGCTGATGCTGTTCGCCTTCTTGGGCCTGGGGGTGTACGTGACGGCCAAGGTGATCGGGGCAGCGAAGCGCGGCGTCGACCGGACGATCACGCAGGCGCGCAGGACCGTCGAGGACACCACGCTGAAGGCCAAGAGCTTCGGCCAGATCGGTGTCGGCAGCACGCTCGCCCAGCTGCGGCTGGACCTGCGGACGTCGATGAGGGCGACCCAGGAGGCGCTTCAGCAGGGCGTTCAGCAGGACGCCTCGCTGCGGGAGACCATCGGGCTGTTCGAGCGGCTCAGCGCCCACGGCCACGAGCTGGACGGGGACCTCAAGCGCCTGGAGACCGAGCCCGACAAGGCCAGGGTCACGGCGCTGCTCCCGGAGCTCAAGGAGCGCACCGAGCGCATCACGCAGGCCGCGGACTCGCTGCGCTGGGCGGCCCGCGACCGGGCCCGCACCTTCGCCGCCGACGACCTGGACGGCCTGACGGCCGAGATCGAGATGGAATCGGGCGCACTGCGCGACTGGTCCAAGGACCGCCTGGACGACCTCGGCACCTGGGAGCCCCAGCCCGCCGCCCCGTCTGCGCCGCCGGCATCTCCTTCCCCGACCCCGCCGAAGGCCGTGACCCCCCCGACCCAGCAGTGGACCACCACCTACCCCTGGGAAAAGTCCCCCCGCCCCGAAAACACCCCTTGATCCGGGTACAACCCGGCCTGGCCGGGCTCGTGACCCCGGTACGGAGCAGCCTCGCCGGCGTTTGAGGCGCGGGGTCCGGGGCGGAGCCCCGGGGTGCGGGGGCGGAGCCCCTGCGAGCCGGTCCGGGGCGCAGCCCCGACGGGGTCCGGGCCGGGCCCGGTTCCGGGAAGGTGCGGGGTGGGGAGACACTCCCCGAGCCCCGCGCAGCGGACCGGGCTGCCGCGAACGCCCCGCTCCCGGTAACCTCCCGCTCATGTCCCGCCATGTCGCGATCGTCACCGATTCCACGGCCTACCTGCCCCAACCGGCGATCCGGCGGCACGGAATCACCTCCGTCCCCCTCACCGTCGTCCTCGGCGACGAGGCCCTCGAAGAAGGCACCGAGATCTCGGCGCGCTCCCTGGCCCTCGCCCTCCAGAAGCGCCGCCCCGTGACGACGTCCCGCCCCAGCCCCGAGGATTTCGTCCGCGCCTACCAGGCGGCCGCCGACGCCGGAGCCGCCGGAATCGTCTCCCTCCACCTGTCCGCCGAGTTCTCCGGGACCTACGACGCCGCCTGCGTCGCGGCCAGGACGGCCCCCGTGCCCGTACGGGTCGTGGACACCGGCATGGTCGCCATGGCGCTCGGCTTCTGCGCACTGGCCGCGGCCGAGGCCGCGGAGGCCGGCGGCTCCGTGGACGAGACGGTGGCCGCCGCCGAGAAGCGGGCCTCGGGCATGTCCGCCTTCTTCTACGTCGATACGCTCGACTACCTCCGCCGCGGCGGCCGCATCGGCGCCGCGCAGGCCCTCCTCGGCTCTGCCCTCGCCGTGAAGCCGCTGCTCCAGCTGGAGGGCGGCCGGATCGAGATGCTCGAGAAGGTGCGGACCGCTTCCAAGGCCATCGCGCGGCTGGAAGAGCTCGCCGTGGAGCGGGCAGGGGCCGCCGCCGTGGACATCGCGGTGCACCACCTGGCGGCTCCGGAACGTGCCGAGCGGCTGGCCGAGCGGCTGCGCGAGCGCGTACCCGGACTGGTCGAGCTGCACGTCAGCGAGGTGGGCGCGGTCATCGGTGCGCACACCGGTCCCGGTCTGCTCGCCGCCGTCATCTCGCCGCGGTAGCCGGAACGGGTGACCGAGTTGTCCACAACGGCTCCGTCATCCACGGAAATCGTGCGGTTGAAGCAGTAACTTTCCCGGCTGCCTACCGTCTGGGGCATGACTCTCCGACAGCCCCGCACCTCGCGTACGTCCCGCACCTCGCGTACGTCCCGCACCTCGCGCAGGCCCGCCACGAGCGGGCCGGGCCGTGGTCCCGCCTCCGACGGCCGGCTCCGGCACCGGCGCGGTCCGGATCCCGTCGCCGTCAGGCTGCGGGCCCAGGCCCTGCTGGCCGGTACGCCCCCGGGCGCGCACGGGTCGGGACCGCCCGCAGCACTCCAGGCCGCCCCGCCCGCCCTTCCCTCGCCTCCGTCCGGCCCGTCGCCTTCGGCTGCGCCGCCCGACCAGCCTCCGGAGCCTCCTGCGGCGCCTCCCCCGTCCTCCGCCCGGCTGGCCTTGCAGGAACGGCTGCCGGTGTGGCTCCAGCCGAGCTGCGGATTCGAGCTGCGGACCGTGGCAGCCGTCGTGGTCGTCCTCGTCATCGCCGTCGGCTTCGCGGTACAGCACTTCTGGTCGGGGCGGCCGCGGCCCGTCACCGCGCCCGAGGTGGTGGTAGCGGGAGCTGCGGCCACGCCACCGGCAGCCGCGCGGATCGTCGTGGACGTGTCCGGAAAGGTCCGCGACCCGGGTGTCCGGCGACTGCCCGCGGGGTCGCGGGTGGAGGACGCGCTGGCGGCGGCGGGCGGGGTACGGCCGGGGGCGGACACCAGCGGGCTCAACCGGGCCCGGGTGCTCGTGGACGGCGAACACGTGGTGGTCGGCGTCCCGGCACCCGCACCGGGGGCAGCCGGGGTGGGCGGCGTACCCGTCGCACCTGGCGCACCCGGCGGGCCGCCGGGCCGGACCGCGCCGCTGAGCCTCAGCGCCGCCACGGTGGAACAGCTCGACGCCCTCCCCGGCGTCGGACCGGTCCTCGCCCGTCACATCGTCGAGTTCCGCACCGCGCGCGGCGGCTTCCGCTCCGTCGAGGACCTGCGGCAGGTCGACGGCATCGGTGAGCGCAGATTCGCCGAACTCCGCCCTCTGGTACTGCCGTGAGCCGGGCTCGGGGCCCGGCTGGGGCGGCGGGTCCGCCGACCGGCTCGACCGGCTCGACCGGGTCCAGCGGTCCCGCCGGGCCGGACGGCGCGGGACCGGCCGACCTGCGGCTGGTCCCGCCCGCCCTCGCGGCCTGGGGCGCGGCCGCCCTCGCCCTCGCTATCCCGGGAGGCTGGACCGCGGCCGGGGCGGCAGGGTGCACGCTCCTCGCCGGAGGGCTCCTGGCCCTGGCCGCCGCCGGGCGGGCCCGCAGACTCGGGATCGCCGCGGCCGCCGCCCTGCTGTGCGCCGCTGCGGGAGCCGGGGTCGCCGGCCTCCATGCGGCGCAGGCCCGCGGCGGGCCGGTGGCGGCGCTCGCCGACGAGCACGCCCGGGTGACCGCGGAGCTGACCGTGGCCTCGGACCCCCGGCGCACCCGCAGCGGCCCCCCGGCCGTACTGGTCGACGCCGTGGTGACGCGGGTGACCGCACCCGGCGGTGCCGCGACCGCCACCCGCACCCCGGTCCTGGTGCTGGCGCGGCACGAGGACTGGGCGCGGCTGCTGCCGTCGGCCCGGGTCCGGGTGACCGCCCGGCTCGCCCCGCCCCGGCACGCGGCGGACCGGGCCGCGGCCGTGGTCAAGGTCGCGGGCAGCCGCCCGCCCGAGGTGCTCGCCGGACCCGACGGGCTCCAGCGCATCGCGGGCGGCCTGCGCGCGGGGCTGCGGGAGGCCACCGAAGGGCTGGCGCCCGACGCCCGCGCCCTGTTGCCGGGACTGGTGGTCGGGGACACCTCCCGGGTGCCCGCGGACCTGCACGAGGCCTTCCTCGCCACCGACCTGGTGCATCTGCTGGCCGTGTCCGGGTCCAACCTGACGATCGTGCTGTTCCTGCTCATCGGGCCGCCGGGCACGGCGCTGCGCGCGGAGCGGGGCGGGCTGGCACCGCGCGTGGGGCTGTCGCTGCGGGGCACCGCGCTGTGCGGAGCCGCCCTGATCCTCGCGTTCGTCCTCGTGTGCAGGCCCGAGCCGAGCGTGCTGCGCGCCGCCGCGTGCGGGGCCGTCACCCTCCTGGCGATCGGCACGGGCCGCCGCCGATCCCTGATCCCGGCCCTCGCGGCAGCCGTCCTGATGCTGGTGCTCTACGACCCGTGGCTCGCCCGGAGCCACGGATTCCTGCTGTCGGTCCTCGCCACGGGCGCGCTGCTCACCCTCGGCCCGCGGTGGAGCGCCGCGCTCCAGCGCCGCGGGATGCGGCCCCGGCTCGCCGAGCCGCTGGCCGCGGCCGCTGCGGCGCAGGCCGTGTGCGCGCCGGTGGTGGCGGTACTGGCCGCCCGGGTGAGCCTGGTGGCCGTGCCGTGCAACCTGCTGGCCGAGCTGGCCGCGGGCCCCGCGACGGTGCTCGGGTTCGCCGCGCTCGCCGCGGCCGCGGTGTGGATGCCGGCCGCCCAGGTCCTGGCCTGGTGCGCCGGGGTGCCCGCGGGCTGGATCGCGTCCGTGGCCCGCACCGGGGCCGGGCTGCCCGGAGCGGAGGTGCACTGGCCGGGCGGGCCGGCCGGCGGGCTGCTGCTGGCCCTGGCCACCCTCGGTTCCGTCCTGCTGACCGCCCGGCTGGCCCGGCACCGCACGGCGTTCGCGGCGGTGGCCCTGGCCGTGGCGCTCGTACTGGTCCTCGCCGTGCTGCGTCCGGCGCCGCTGACCCGGGTCCTGGCGGGCTGGCCGCCCCCGGACTGGCGGTACGTGCAGTGTGCGGTGGGCCAGGGCGACGCGGGGGTGCTGGCCGCGGGCCCCGGTACGGCGGTCGTGGTCGACGCGGGACCCGAGCCCGGTCCGGTCGACCGCTGTCTGAGCCTCCTGGGGGTCTCGCGCGTTCCGCTGCTCCTGCTGACGCACTTTCACCAGGACCACGTCGGCGGGCTCGCCGGGGTGCTGCGGGGCCGTTCGGTCGGGCTGATCCAGACCAGCCCCCTCGAAGAGCCCCGGGGACAGGCCCGGTCGGTCCGGCGCACGGCAGCCGCAGCGGGAGTGCCGCTCGTGCCGGCCGTGGCGGGGGAGCGGCGCCGGAGCGGACCGCTGGAGTGGCAGGTCCTGTGGCCGCAGGCGGACCGGCTGCTGCCGGGCGGCGGGCCGAACGACGCCAGTGTCGCCTTGCTCGCCCGGGTGGCGGGGCTGAGCCTGCTGCTCCTCGGGGACCTCGAACCGCCCGCCCAGGAAGCGCTGCTGAGGGAACGTCCGGAACTGGGCCCGGTGGACGTGCTCAAGGTCGCCCACCACGGCTCCCCGCACCAGGACCCGGGGCTGTCCGCCCGGGTCCGCCCCCGGCTCGCCCTGATCCCGGTCGGCGCGGAGAACCGCTACGGCCATCCGGCGCCGCGAACGGTCCGCCTGCTGAAGGGAGTCGGGGCGGTGGTGCTGCGCACGGACACCGACGGGTCGGTCGCCGTCACGGGGGCGGGGCCGCAGCTGCGGGCGTTCCCGGCGGGACGGCGCAGGCCGCCCTCACGGGCACCCGGGCAGGGCGGTCCTTACAAAGGACGTCGGGTACCTGCCCGGCCATTCCGGGTTCGACCATTCTGTTTGCCCCGAACCCGACAGCATGATCGAATGCGTCTTCGCCAGAGGGGCCCGATTACAGACAGCACGGGGGTGCATCAACCATGTTCGGTCGCCGGCGGGGGAATGAGACGGCCGGAAGTTCGCATACCGACCAGACACCGGCCGTTCCGCCCGAAGCGGGAGTGCTGAGCTGTCGGGTCCTGGACCAGTTCCACCAGCCCGTCCGCCAGGCGCGGTTCGAGGTCACGGACCTGATCGGCCGCCGCATCGTCAGCGGTGAGACCGATCCGTACGGCGGGTTCACCGTGACGGTGCCGGAGGGCGAGTACCGCTTCGCCGTCACGGCCGAGGGCTTCGCGCCGTACCACGCGGCCACCCACGTCTCGGCGGACTCCGGTCCGGCGTCCGGGGACATCCTGCTGGAGGCCGTCGACCCGCCACTGCTGCCCGCACCGGGCCACTGGGAGGTGGAACCGACGCACTCCTCCATCGCCTTCACGGCACGTCACATCGGACTGGCCCGGATCCGCGGCCGGTTCAACACCTTCGCCGGGGCCGTCCGGATCGCCGACCGCATGGAGGACTCCTCCATGCACGTGATCATCGACGCCGGGAGCATCGACACCGGTGTGCGGATGCGGGACGACCACCTGCGCTCCGGCGACTTCCTGGACGCGGCCCGCCACCCGACGATCGAGTTCTACAGCGAGCGGTTCATCCACCGCGGCGGCAGCCGCTGGGCGGTGGCGGGCGCCCTGACCCTGCACGGCGTGAGCCGGTCCGTCACCCTCGACACCCAGTACCTGGGCACCGGCACCGGGCTGGAGGGCGAGGCGCGGGCCGCCTGCCGGGCGACCACCGAGCTGCACCGCGAGGACTTCACCCTGACCTGGCAGTCCCTGCTGGCCCACGGCATCGCCGCCATCGGGTCGAGCATCGACGTGACGCTCGACGTACAGATAGTCCACAAGAACTGAACGGGCAGCCGGCCGCCGCTACGGGGCCTCCAGCCAGCCCTCGTGCTCCGCGGCGAGAGCGTCCAGCGCCGCGGGGTCCAGGCGGGCCTCCGGGTCCTCCACGACGACCAGCCACTGGGCGTCCTCGGCATCGTCCTCGCCGGCCAGGGCGTCCCTGACGAGCTGGGGTTCCTCGGCGACCGCGAAGCTGTCCGAGAGCTCCTGCGCCACGTCTTCCGCGGCATCGCGGTCCGGCAGTACCAGTACATGTCGTGCGTTCACGGCGCCCATTCTCGTGCATGGCCGCGACGGCGTTTTCTTGCGCTGTCAGTGGGGCGTGGGATGCTGGACCGCGATGGCCACCAGGAAGAACCCCACCGACGATCCGCTCGCCCCGCTCACCCTCGCGGTGGGTCAGGAGGAGCTGCTGCTCGACCGCGTCGTACGGGAGGTGGTGGCGGCCGCCCGGGCCGCCGACGCCGACACCGACGTGCGCGACCTCGCCCCCGAGCAGCTCCAGCCCGGCACGATGGCCGAGCTGACCAGTCCCTCGCTCTTCGCCGAGCGCAAGGTCGTCGTCGTCCGCAATGCCCAGGACCTCTCCGCCGACACGATCAAGGACGTCAAGGCGTACCTCGACGCCCCGGTGGAGGAGATCACGCTCGTCCTGCTGCACGCGGGCGGGGCCAAGGGCAAGGGCCTGCTGGACGCCGCCCGCAAGGCGGGTGCGCGCGAGGTGGCCTGCCCGAAGATGACGAAGGCGGCCGACCGGCTGGCCTTCGTGCGGGGCGAATTCCGCGTCCTCGGCCGTTCCGCGACCCCCGCGGCGACCGAGGCGCTCGTGGACGCCATCGGCAGCGACCTGCGCGAGCTCGCCAGCGCGGTGACCCAGCTGTGCGCCGACGTCGAGGGCACCATCGACGAGACCGTGGTGGGCCGCTACTACACCGGCCGCGCCGAGGCCTCCAGCTTCACCGTGGCCGACCGGGCCGTCGAGGGCCGGGCCGCGGACGCCCTCGAGGCGCTGCGCCTGTCCCTCTCCACGGGAGTCGCGCCGGTGCTGATCACCAGCGCGCTGGCGCAGGGAGTACGGGCCATCGGCAAGCTCGCCTCCGCCCCGCGCGGCGCCCGGCCGGGCGATCTGGCCCGGGACCTCGGCATGCCGCCGTGGAAGATCGACCGGGTCCGGCAGCAGATGCGCGGCTGGTCCGCGGACGGGGTGTCCGAGGCCCTGCGCGCGATCGCGGAGGCCGACGCCGGGGTCAAGGGCGGCGGAGACGACCCCGAGTACGCACTGGAGAAGGCCGTCGTGGCCGTGGCCCGCGCCGCCCGCCCGGCCCGCCGCGACCAGTACTGACCTGCTGCGACCAGTGACCCGCCGCGACGAGTACCGACCCGCCGCGACGGGCACGGCACCGCGTCCGGGCCCGCCGACGGTCAGCCCTGGGTGTCCTGGGGGCGGGCGTCGACCTCGCGGAGACGGCGGTCGGTGAGCTGCTCACGGGCCTCCGTGCGGTGGGCCCGGGCGATGTAGTCCCGCACGACGGCCTCGACCGCGTCCTGCGGGGATCCGACCCCCGCCAGGACCATCACCTCCACCACCAGCTCCGCGTCCAGGCTGATGTTCACCTTGGCCTGCTTGGCCTGCTTGGCAGACTCGCTCATGCGTCCCCCTCTCGTCCGGGCCTGGACTCTAGCTGCCCGGTGATCAGGGCGCCGGGAAACGCCGAAGGCCCCGGTCCCGTCCTGGGGAAGGACGGGACCGGGGCCTTCGGTGCACGCTTTGTGCCCCACACCCGCGTGGCGAACGCAGGCCGCGTGTGGGGCGGGGTGCCGGTCAGGAGCGGAAGAGAGGGCCCGCTGGGTCCTTCCCGGCTTTCACATCGAGTAGCTCAGCCCTGAAGGGGGGCAACCTTGGCAGCCAGCGCCGACTTCTTGTTGGCGGCGGCGTTCTTGTGGATGACACCCTTGGAAACGGCCTTGTCCAGCTTCCGCGCGGCGGCACGAGTCGCCTCGGTGGCCTTGGCGGCGTCACCGGCGGCGATGGCCTCGTTGGCCTTGCGGATGAAGGTCTTGAGCTCGGACTTGACGGACTTGTTGCGAAGGCGGGCCTTCTCGTTCGTCTTGTTCCGCTTGATCTGGGACTTGATGTTCGCCACGAAAGAGCCTTTTCAGGTTCAGAGGTTGATCTTCGGATTGTGTCCCGCAGCTGAGAGGGCACACGAGACACAGCTGCCCAGGCTACCAGGCGCGCTCGGACCGGCCCAAACCGAGCACAGTCGCGCAGCCATGGGACCATGGGAGCCTGCGTATCCATGCGACATCGCCCGAGAATCAGGAACTTGCGTGCCCGCGATCCCCAGCCACGTGCCCGAGCCGAGCCGTACCGACCCGGCGCTGATCCGCAATTTCTGCATCATCGCGCACATCGACCACGGTAAGTCGACGCTCGCCGACCGGATGCTCCAGCTCACCGGTGTCGTCGACCAGCGGCAGATGCGAGCCCAGTATCTCGACCGTATGGACATCGAGCGCGAGCGCGGCATCACGATCAAGTCCCAGGCGGTCCGGCTGCCCTGGGCCCCGACCGAGGGGGAGGGGCAGGGCAAGACCCACATCCTCAACATGATCGACACCCCGGGCCACGTCGACTTCACCTACGAGGTGTCCCGGTCGCTCGCGGCCTGCGAGGGCACCATCCTGCTGGTCGACGCGGCCCAGGGCATCGAGGCCCAGACCCTCGCCAACCTGTACCTGGCGATGGAGAACGACCTCGCGATCGTCCCCGTCCTGAACAAGATCGACCTGCCGGCCGCCCAGCCGGAGAAGTTCGCCGAGGAGCTGGCGAACCTGGTCGGCTGCCAGCCCGAGGACGTCCTGCGCGTCTCCGCGAAGACCGGTCTCGGCGTCGACGCCCTGCTCGACAAGGTCGTCGCCACCGTCCCGGCCCCGGTCGGCGTCAAGGACGCCCCGGCCCGCGCGATGATCTTCGACTCGGTCTACGACTCGTACCGCGGTGTCGTGACGTACGTACGTGTGGTCGACGGCCAGCTCAACAAGCGCGAGCGCATCCGCATGATGTCCACCGGCGCGACCCACGAGCTGCTGGAGATCGGCGTCTCCTCCCCGGAGATGACCCCGGCCGACGGCATCGGCGTCGGCGAGGTGGGCTACATCATCACCGGCGTGAAGGACGTCCGTCAGTCCAAGGTCGGTGACACCATCACCAGCCTGCACAACGGCGCGACCGAGGCCCTCGGCGGCTACAAGGACCCGAAGCCGATGGTCTTCTCCGGTCTGTACCCGCTCGACGGCTCGGACTACCCGGACCTGCGCGAGGCCCTGGACAAGCTGCAGCTCAACGACGCCGCGCTGGTCTACGAGCCGGAAACCTCGGCCGCGCTCGGCTTCGGCTTCCGCGTCGGCTTCCTCGGCCTGCTCCACCTGGACGTGGTGCGCGAGCGCCTGGAGCGCGAGTTCGGCCTCGACCTGATCGCCACCGCGCCGAACGTCGTCTACCGCGTCGTGATGGAAGACGGCAAGGAAGTCACCGTCACCAATCCGAGCGAGTTCCCCGAGGGCAAGATCTCGGACGTGTTTGAGCCGGTCGTGCGCGCCACGATCCTCGCGCCCAGCGAGTTCATCGGCTCGATCATGGAGCTCTGCCAGACCCGCCGCGGCACCCTCCTCGGGATGGACTACCTCTCCGAGGACCGCGTCGAGATCCGCTACACCCTCCCGCTCGCCGAGATCGTCTTCGACTTCTTCGACCAGCTGAAGTCCAAGACCCGCGGCTACGCCTCCCTCGACTACGAGCCCACCGGCGAGCAGGCCTCCAGCCTGGTCAAGGTCGACATCCTGCTGCACGGCGACAAGGTCGACGCCTTCTCCGCCGTCACGCACAAGGACGCCGCCTACGCCTACGGCGTCCGCCTGGTCGCCAAGCTGCGCGAGCTCATCCCGCGGCAGGCCTTCGAGGTGCCCATCCAGGCGGCCATCGGCTCCCGCGTCATCGCCCGCGAGACCATCCGCGCCATCCGCAAGGACGTCCTCGCCAAGTGCTACGGCGGTGACATCTCCCGTAAGCGGAAGCTGCTGGAGAAGCAGAAGGAAGGCAAGAAGCGCATGAAGATGGTCGGCTCCGTGGAGGTCCCGCAGGAGGCCTTCATCGCGGTGCTGTCCAGCGACGAATCCGGCGGCGCCAAGGGCAAGAAGTAGCCAGAACCAGCCTCCGGACAAGCAGTGACGTACGGGCCCCCATGCCGCAGCATGGGGGCCCGTTCGTTATAAAGCGGCCGCTCGCGGCCTCTTACGCACCGGGCGGACAGCCTCTAGCCTGATCACTGCTCGATGGTTACTCGCCAGTTAACCCACGTCTCACCGCGTGGTCCGGAGGATGTCGTGAGCGACACACAGACCTTGATCGAGAACCGCCCGCCCTCCGTGGCGGCCCTCTTCCTTGAGCGCGTCGCCGCCACCCCGGACGCGGAGGCATACCGGTTCCCCGTCCCCTCGGCCTCGGGCCAGGGGCCGGACGACTGGAAGTCGCTGAGCTGGGGACAGGCCGCGGAGCGCGTGTTCGCCGTCGCCGCCGGCCTGATCGACCTCGGCCTCGGGTCCGAGGACCGGGTCGCGCTGGCGTCCAACACGCGGGTGGAGTGGATCCTCGCCGACCTCGGCGTCATGTGCGCGGGCGGGGCGGTGACGACGATCTACCCGAGCACCAACGCCGAGGAGTCGGCGTTCATCCTCTCCGACTCCGCGAGCAGGGTGCTCATCGCCGAGGACGCCGCACAGCTCGCCAAGGCGCGCGAGCGCCGCGCCGACCTGCCGGGCCTCACCCACGTCGTGGTCATGGACCCGGCCGGTGCCGAGCCCGCCGAGGGCGACCCCGAGGGCTGGGTGCTCACCCTCGCCGACCTGGAGGCCCGCGGCAAGGAGTACCTCGCCAAGCACCCGGAGAGCGTGAAGGAGCGCATCGCCGGCATCACCTCCGGCCAGCTCGCCACCCTGATCTACACCTCCGGTACGACGGGCCGCCCCAAGGGCGTCCGCCTCCCGCACGACAACTGGTCGTACATGGCAAAGGCCATGGCCGCCACCGGCCTGATCGGTCCGGACGACGTCCAGTACCTGTGGCTGCCGCTCGCGCACGTCTTCGGCAAGGTCCTGACCTCCGGCCAGATCGAGGTCGGGCACGTCACCGCCGTCGACGGCCGCGTCGACAAGATCATCGAGAACCTGCCGGTGGTCCAGCCGACCTACATGGCCTCCGTCCCGCGCATCTTCGAGAAGGTCTACAACGGCGTCGCGGCCAAGGCGCGCGCCGCCGGCGGCGCCAAGTACAAGATCTTCCAGTGGGCCGCCGGGGTCGCCCGCGAGTACGCGAAGGTCTCGCAGGACAACTTCCGACGCACCGGCACCGCCTCGGCGCCCTTCGGCCTGACCGCCAAGCACAAGGTCGCCGACGCCCTCGTCTACTCCAAGCTGCGGGCGGCCTTCGGCGGCCGGCTGCGCGCCGCCGTCTCGGGCGCCTCGGGCCTGTCCCCCGAGATCGGCTACTTCTTCTCCGGCGCGGGCATCCACATCCTCGAGGGCTACGGCCTGACCGAGTCCAGCGCCGCCAGCTTCGTCAACCCGGGCGAGGCGTACCGCACCGGCACCGTCGGCAAGCCGCTCCCCGGCTGCGAGGTCCGCATCGCCGACGACGGCGAGATCCTGCTGCGCGGCCCCGGCATCATGGAGGGCTACCACGGCCTGCCGGAGAAGACCGCCGAGGTGCTGGAGTCCGACGGCTGGCTCCACACGGGCGACATCGGCGAGCTGTCCGCCGACGGCTACCTGAAGATCACCGACCGCAAGAAGGACCTGATCAAGACGTCGGGCGGCAAGTACGTCGCACCGGCCGAGGTCGAGGGCCAGTTCAAGGCGGTGTGCCCGTTCGTCTCGAACATCCTGGTGCACGGCGCCGACCGGAACTTCTGCACGGCCCTGATCGCGCTCGACGAGCCCGCCCTGCTGGCCTGGGCGAAGGACAACGGGCTCGAGGGCAAGTCGTACGCCGAGGTCGTGGCCGCCCCGCAGACCCGCGAGCTGATCCAGGGCTACGTCGACACCCTGAACGCCGGTCTCCAGCGCTGGCAGACGATCAAGAAGTTCGCGCTGCTGCCGCGTGACCTGGACGTCGAGCACGGCGAGCTGACCCCCAGCCTCAAGCTGAAGCGGCCGGCGGTCGAGCGCGAGTACAAGGCCCTCATCGACGAGATGTACACGGGCACCCGCGAGGCCTAGCCACCGCGGACGGTCCGGTGCCGCCGGGCAGTGCGGGAGAATGGCCCCATGCCTTCCGTACTGCCCGATGGTGAGCCCATGCCCGACGACGGGGCACTGCCCGCACACGCCCTGGCGGGCGCGGGGGACCGGCCGCTCGGGTTCTACCTGCACGTCCCGTACTGCGCCACGCGCTGCGGGTACTGCGACTTCAACACCTACACCGCGACCGAGCTGCGCGGTACGGGCGGCGTCCTGGCCTCCCGGGACAACTACGCCGAGACGCTCGTCGACGAGATCCGGCTGGCCCGCAAGGTGCTCGGCGACGACCCCCGCGAGGTCCGCACGGTCTTCGTCGGCGGCGGCACGCCCACCCTCCTGCCCGCGGCCGACCTGGTGCGGATGCTGGCCGCCGTGCGGGACGAATTCGGGCTGGCGCCCGACGCCGAGGTGACCACCGAGGCCAATCCGGAGTCGGTCGACCCGGCGTACCTGGCGGAGCTGCGCGCCGGCGGCTTCAACCGGATCTCCTTCGGCATGCAGAGCGCCCGGCAGCACGTCCTGAAGGTCCTGGACCGCACGCACACCCCCGGGCGCCCCGAGGCGTGCGTCGGCGAGGCCCGTGCGGCGGGCTTCGAGCACGTGAACCTCGACCTGATCTACGGCACCCCGGGCGAGTCCGACGACGACTGGCGGGCCTCCCTCGACGCCGCGCTGGGCGCCGGCCCCGACCACGTCTCGGCGTACGCGCTGATCGTGGAGGAGGGCACGCAGCTGGCCCGCCGGATCCGGCGCGGCGAGGTCCCGATGACGGACGACGACGTCCACGCGGACCGTTACCTGATCGCCGACTCGGTGCTCGCGGAGGCGGGGTACCACTGGTACGAGGTCTCGAACTGGGCCACCTCCGAGGCCGGCCGCTGCCTGCACAACGAGCTGTACTGGCGCGGGGCGGACTGGTGGGGCGCCGGCCCCGGCGCCCACAGCCACGTGGGCGGCGTGCGGTGGTGGAACGTGAAGCACCCCGGCGCGTACGCCGCCGCGCTCGCCGAGGGCCGCTCGCCCGGCGCGGGCCGCGAGCTGCTGGCGGCGGAGGACCGGCGCGTCGAGCGGATCCTGCTGGAGCTGCGGCTGCTGGAGGGCTGCCCGCTGTCCCTGCTGGCGCCGGCCGGACTCGACGCGTCACGGCGCGCGCTGGCCGACGGGCTGCTGGAGGCGGGGCCGTACGAGGACGGGCGGGCCGTGCTGACGCTGCGCGGGCGGCTGCTGGCGGACGCGGTGGTCCGGGACCTGGTGGACTGAGGGGGCTCCGCCGCCGCGCCCCCTTCCCCGGGGCTCCGCCCCGGACCCCGCGCCTCAAACGCCGGCGGGGCTGGGGGGTACCGGGCCGGCGTCCGGCGGCGCCTCAAACGCCGGCGGGGCTGGGGGTGCGCCGGGCGGGGCCGGGCCGGCCTCCGGGGCGGGCCTGGGTTGTCTCAGGACGGGGCCGTGACGAAGTCGATCAGTTCTTCCACACGGCCCAGGAGGGACGGCTCCAGGTCCTGGTACGTGTGGACGCGGGACAGGACGTGCTGCCAGGCCGCGCCCGTGTTCTCCGGCCAGCCCAGGGCCCGGCAGACGCCCGTCTTCCAGTCCGTGCCGCGGGGGACGGACGGCCAGGCGGCGATGCCCAGCGAGGACGGCTTCACGGCCTGCCAGACGTCGATGTAGGGGTGGCCCACGACCAGGACCTCGGGGTGCACCACCGAGGCCGCGATGCGGGACTCCTTCGAGCCCGGGACCAGGTGGTCGACCAGCACGCCCAGGCGCGCGTCCGGGCCGGGGGCGAACTCCGCGACGATCTTCGGGAGGTCGTCGACGCCCTCCAGGTACTCCACGACCACGCCCTCGATGCGCAGGTCGTCGCCCCACACCCGCTCGACCAGTTCCGCGTCGTGGCGGCCTTCCACGTAGATCCGGCCCGCGCGGGCCACCCGGGCCCGGGCGCCGGGCACGGCCACCGAGCCCGAGGCCGTGCGCAGCGGCGCGGCCGGGGCGCGGGACGGGCGGACCAGGGTCACCACCGCGCCCTCCAGCAGGAAGCCCCGCGGTTCCAGGGGGAAGACGCGGCGCTTGCCGAAGCGGTCCTCCAGGGTCACGGTGCCGCCCTCGCAGGCCACCACCGCCCCGCAGAAGCCGGTGCCCGCCTCCTCGACGACCAGGTCGGTGTCCGCCGGCACCTGCGGCACCGGCCGGGCGGCGCTGCGCTTCCAGGGCGGGGTCAGGTCGGGTGAATACTCGCGCATTCGGACGACACTAAGGAGGGCCGCCGGTTCAGGAAGGCGACACGCCGAAGCGCTCGGCCAGTGTGGCGCGTTGCGCACGGACGAAAGTCGCATCCACCACCGCACCGTGCCCCGGCACGTAGACGGCGTCCTCGCCGCCCAGCGAGAGCAGCCGGTCGAGGGCGGCCGGCCACTGCCTCTTCACGGCGTCCAGCCCCGCTTGCGGCTCGCCGGACTCCTCCACGAGGTCGCCGCAGAACACCACCTCGCGGCTGCCCGGTACGAACACCGCCAGATCGTGCCGGGTGTGCCCGGGGCCGACGTTCGCCAGCAGCACCTGCACGCCGCCCAGCTCCAGCGTCCACTCGCCCGAGACCAGGTGGCGGGGCGGGATCAGCAGCTCCGTCGACTCGGCGGCCTCCTCGGCCGCCAGCCCGTGCCGGACCGCGCTCTCGCGGAGCAGCTCGCGGCCCGTCATCAAGGAGGAGTCCAGGCCCACCGCGCCGAACACCTCGGCCCCCGAGAAGGCCGCGGCACCCAGAACGTGGTCGAAATGTCCGTGCGTGAATGCGATATGGGTCACGCGCCGACCCGCCATCCGCTCCGCCTGGGCGCGGATCTCGGCGCCCTCGCGGACGCACGATCCCGGGTCGATCAGGAGCACGGAGTCGTCTCCCACCACCAGTCCCACCGTGCAGTCCCACACCGGGAGCCGTCGCCGGCCGGTGCGACCGGTCAGCCCTTCCCAGCCTGCCTCTTCCCAACGGACGTCCATGCGGCGACGCTACCCTGACGGGCCGCCCTTGCTAGGGGCGTACCTCCCCGCCGTACACTGACCGGGGGATCTCTGGCACTCGTACGCCCCGAGTGCCAGTCGGAACCGGATCCGGTACGGCAGCGGAAAACGAACAGGCATCACAGCTGGAGGTGTGCGCGGGTGCTCAGCGAACGCAGACTCGAGGTGCTGCGCGCCATCGTCCAGGACTACGTCGGGACGGAGGAGCCGGTCGGCTCCAAGGCGCTCACCGAGCGCCACAAGCTCGGCGTGTCGCCCGCCACCGTGCGCAACGACATGGCGGTGCTGGAGGACGAGGGCTACATCGCCCAGCCGCACACCAGCGCCGGACGCATCCCGACCGACAAGGGCTACCGGCTCTTCGTCGACAAGCTCGCGGGCGTCAAGCCGCTGTCCACTCCCGAGCGCCGGGCCATCCAGAACTTCCTGGACGGCGCCGTCGACCTCGACGACGTGGTCGGGCGCACGGTGCGGCTGCTCGCGCAGCTGACCCGGCAGGTGGCCGTGGTGCAGTACCCGTCGCTGACCCGTTCCACGGTCCGCCACGTGGAGCTGCTCGCGCTCGCGCCCGCCCGGCTGATGCTCGTCCTGATCACGGACACGGGCCGGGTCGAGCAGCGGATGGTCGACGCGCCTGCGCCGTTCGGCGAGACCTCCCTCGCCGACCTGCGGGCCCGGCTCAACAGCCGGATCGTCGGCCGCCGGTTCGCGGACGTGCCGCAGCTCGTCCAGGACCTGTCGGAGTCGTTCGAGCCGGAGGACCGGGCGACCGTCCAGGTCGTGCTCGCCACGCTCCTGGAGACCCTGGTCGAGGAGACCGAGGAGCGGCTGATGATCGGCGGTACCGCCAATCTCACCCGCTTCGGACACGACTTCCCCCTGACGATCAGGCCGGTGCTGGAGGCCCTGGAGGAGCACGTCGTGCTGCTCAGGCTGCTCGGCGAGGCCAACGAATCGGGCATGACCGTACGCATCGGGCATGAGAATGCCTACGAAGGACTGAACTCCACGTCCGTCGTCTCGGTCGGCTACGGTTCGGGCGGCGAGGCAGTCGCCAAACTCGGCGTGGTCGGACCGACCCGCATGGACTACCCCGGAACGATGGGAGCGGTACGCGCAGTGGCACGTTACGTCGGACAGATCCTGGCGGAGTCGTAAGTGGCCACGGACTACTACGCCGTACTCGGCGTGCGCCGCGACGCATCGCAGGACGAGATCAAGAAGGCCTTCCGGAAGCTCGCGCGCGAGCTGCACCCGGACGTGAACCCCGATCCCAAGACGCAGGAGCGTTTCAAGGAGATCAACGCCGCGTACGAGGTGCTGTCGGACCCGCAGAAGAAGCAGGTCTACGACCTCGGCGGCGACCCGCTCTCGGCCTCCGGCGGCGGGGGCGGCGCGGGCGGCTTCGGAGCCGGCGGCTTCGGTAACTTCTCGGACATCATGGACGCCTTCTTCGGACAGGCCTCCCAGCGCGGTCCGCGCTCGCGCACCCGCCGCGGCCAGGACGCGATGATCCGGCTCGAGCTGGAGCTCGACGAGGCGGCCTTCGGGACCACCAAGGACCTCCAGGTCGACACCGCGATCGTGTGTACGACCTGTTCCGGCGAGGGCGCCGCGCCCGGCACCTCCGCCCAGACCTGTGACATGTGCCGCGGCCGCGGCGAGGTCTCCCAAGTCACCCGCTCGTTCCTGGGCCAGGTCATGACCTCGCGCCCGTGCCCGCAGTGCCAGGGCTTCGGCACCGTCGTCCCGACCCCGTGCCCCGAGTGCGCGGGCGACGGCCGGGTCCGCTCCCGCCGCACCCTCACGGTCAAGATCCCGGCCGGTGTGGAGAACGGCACCCGGATCCAGCTCGCGGGCGAGGGCGAGGTCGGCCCCGGCGGCGGCCCCGCCGGCGACCTGTACGTCGAGATCCACGAGCTGCCGCACCCCACCTTCCAGCGGCGCGGCGACGACCTGCACTGCACGGTGACCATCCCGATGACAGCGGCTGCGCTGGGCACGAAGTGCCCGCTGGAGACGCTGGACGGGATGGAAGAGGTCGACATCCGGCCCGGCACCCAGTCCGGCCAGTCGATCCCGCTGCACGGGCGGGGCGTCACGCACCTGCGCGGCGGCGGCCGCGGAGACCTCATCGTGCACGTCGAGGTGCAGACGCCGAACAAGCTGGACCCGCAGCAGGAGGACCTGCTGCGCCAGCTCGCGAAGCTGCGCGGCGAGGAGCGCCCGCTGGGGCAGTTCCAGCCCGGTCAGCAGGGGCTGTTCTCCCGGCTGAAGGACGCGTTCAACGGCCGCTGACGGAGCCGCCGGAAGCCTCTGATCCGGCGGTGGCGGGTTCCGTCCGGCGGACTATGCCAGACGAATGCCCCGATTCGGCCTGGTGCGGGGGACATGGCACGATGCGGTCATGTCCTCCGCGCTGAACGGTCTCTACCAGTGCCCGATCGTGCAGGCTCCCATGGCAGGCGGCGGTTCCTGCCCCGAACTCGCCGCCGCCGTCTCGGGCGCGGGCGGACTCGGCTTCCTCGCCGGCGGCTACAAAACTGCCGACGGCATGTACCAGGAGATCAAGCGGCTGCGCGCGCTCACCGGCCGCCCCTTCGGCGTCAACCTCTTCATGCCACAGCAGGCACAGGTGGACCCCGCCGCGGTCGAGGCGTACCGCGGACAGCTCGCCGGCGAGGCCAGCTGGTACGAGACCCCGCTCAGCACGGACGTGTTCGCCTGCAGCGACGACGGCTACGACGCCAAGATCGCGATCCTGCTCGACGACCCCGTGCCCCTGGTCTCGTTCACCTTCGGCTGCCCGGACCCCGCGACGCTCGCCGCGCTCGGGCGGGCGGGCACCCGTACCGTCGTCACGGTCACCTCGGCCGAGGAGGCGCGCGCCGCGCAGGCCGCCGGGGCGCACGCCGTGTGCGTGCAGGGGATCGAGGCGGGCGGCCACCAGGGCACCCACCGCGACGACCCCCAGGCCGACGGCACCGGTTTTGGACTGCTTCCGCTCGTGGCGCAGGTACGCGAGGCCGTCGCGCTCCCGATCATGGCGGCGGGCGGGCTGATGCGCGGCGCGCAGATCGCCGCCGTGCTCGCCGCGGGCGCCGAGGCCGCCCAGCTGGGCACGGCCTTCCTCGTCTGCCCCGAGTCCGGCGCCAACTCCCTGCACAAGCAGGCGATGACGGACCCGCTGTTCGTCCGCACGGAGCTGACCCGGGCCTTCTCGGGCCGCCCGGCGCGCGGACTGGTCAACCGCTTCATGCGCGAACACGGCCCCTATGCTCCGGCCGCCTACCCGCAGGTGCATCATCTGACCACCGGGCTGCGCAAGGCCGCGGCCGAGGCGGGCGACCCGCAGGGAATGGCCCTGTGGGCCGGACAGGGCCACCGGCTGGCCCGCGCCCTGCCCGCCGGGCAGCTGGTGGAGGTGCTCGCGGCCGAACTGGCCGAGGCACAGAGTGCGTTGCAGATGAGGAGTGCGTCATGACCGCCCCCGTGTTCGTGGTCGAGAAGGTGCCCGTTGCCGGGCCCGGATTCGTCCTGGACGGTCCCGAAGGCCGGCATGCCGTTGCCGTGAAGCGGCTGGAGCCGGGCGAGGAGGTCGTCCTCACGGACGGCCTGGGCGACTGGGCGGAAGGCGTCGTGACGGCGGCCGAGGGCAAGGACCGGCTGGTCGTCGACGTCCGGGCGGCCGGCACCGAACCGGAGCCCGCGCCCCGGATCACGGTCGTGCAGGCCCTGCCGAAGGGCGACCGGGGCGAACTGGCCGTCGAGACCATGACGGAGACCGGCGTCGACGCCATCGTGCCCTGGCAGGCCTCGCGCTGCATCACGCAGTGGCGCGGCGACCGGGGCGCCAAGTCCCTGGCCAAGTGGCGCAACACCGCCCGCGAGGCCGGGAAGCAGTCGCGGCGCGTCCGCTTCCCCGAGGTCGCGGAGGCGATGTCCACCAAGCAGGTCGCCGCGCTGCTCGCCACCGCCGACCTCGCCGTGGTGCTGCACGAGGACCGAGACCTGGACAGCGGCGCGCTCGCCGCCGCCGAGCTGCCGCGGACCGGCTCGATCGTCGTGGTCGTCGGACCGGAGGGCGGTGTGTCGCCCGAGGAGCTGGCGGTGTTCGCGGAGGCCGGGGCGGGCCCGTACCGCCTGGGGCGCTCCGTCCTGCGCACCTCCACGGCCGGCACGGCCGCAGCCGCCGTCCTGCTCGCCCGCACCGGCCGCTGGTCGTAGGTCGTCGTCGGACCGGTTCCGGCCGGGCCGCAGTCGCACTCGAGAGCGGCCTGAGGCGGACCCCGTCGACCGCCGGGCGCGGGTGGGCGGGCGGCTACGATGCCCGTAGCCGATCAACGCTACGGGAGGCGAAGCCAATGGCAGGCGAACCGCAGGCAGACTGCCTGTTCTGCAAGATCGTCAAGGGGGACATCCCGGCGACCGTCGTGCGCGAGACGGAGACCACGGTCGCGTTCCGCGACATCAACCCGCAAGCCCCCACCCACGTCCTCGTGATCCCCCGGGCGCACTACCCGGACGCCGCCTCGCTCGCGGCCGCCGAGCCCGCCCTCGCCGCGGACGTGCTGCGCGAGGCCGGCGAGATCGCCGCCGCGGAGAAGGTCGACGGCAGCGGGTACCGCGTCGTCTTCAACACCGGCGCCGGCGCCGGCCAGACCGTCTTCCACGCCCACGCCCACGTCCTCGGCGGACGCGGCCTCGAGTGGCCGCCCGGATAAGCAGCCGTGTCCGTACGCGAATTCGTGGTGCTCGGGACCGCCAGCCAGGTCCCGACCCGGCACCGCAACCACAACGGCTACCTCCTGCGCTGGGACGGGGAGGGCATCCTCTTCGATCCCGGCGAGGGCACCCAGCGGCAGATGCTGCGCGCCGGAGTGGCCGCGCACGACATCAACCGGATCTGCATCACGCACTTCCACGGCGACCACTCCCTCGGCCTCGCCGGGGTGATCCAGCGGATCAACCTCGACCGGGTCCCGCACCCCGTCACGTCCCACTTCCCGGCAAGCGGGCAGAAGTTCTACGACCGGCTGCGCCACGCCACCGCGTACCGCGAGACCGTGGTGATCGACGAGGAGCCGGTCGCCGCGGACGGGGTGCTCGCGGACGGCCCCTCGTACCGGCTGGAGGCCCGGCGGCTGAGCCACCCCGTCGAATCCTTCGGGTACCGCATCACCGAGCCCGACGGCCGGCGCATGATCCCCGAGCTGCTCGCCCGGCACGGGATCGCGGGCCCGGACGTCGGCCGCATCCAGCGCGAGGGAGAGCTCGGCGGCGTCACGCTCGCCCAGGTCAGCGAGGCCCGGCCCGGCCAGAGCTTCGCGTTCGTCATGGACACCAGGCTCTGCGAGGGCGTGGACGCCCTCGCCCAGGGCTGCGACATGCTGGTGATCGAGTCCACCTTCCTCGACGCGGACGAACGGCTCGCCACCGAGCACGGCCACCTGACCGCGGGGCAGGCCGCCCGGGTCGCGCGGGAGGCGGGCGTACGGCACCTCGTACTGACCCACTTCTCGCAGCGCTACCCGGAACCGGACGAGTTCGAGCGGCAGGCCCGCGCGGCCGGCTTCGAGGGCGAACTGACCGTCGCCCAGGACCTCCTGCGGGTCCCGCTGCCCAAGCGGAGCTGAGCGCCTCCCGACGGCCGGGGCCGGCGGGAGGTGGATGAAAAGCGGGGAGACGAGAGATTCGGGAGTGATCTGAGCCACACTGTGTTTGGGTCGGTCTTGTGAGGGAAAGGCCGACGGTCTTCCTGGCGCATTTCTGGCCCTGCAGAAACGACCCCTCAGGACGGGGAACACAACGTGACCAGTCGGAACGGACAGCACCACCCGCCCCGCGTGCCCGTGGACCCGCTGAGACGGCTGCGCGCCCCGCAGGACCCCGGCTGCGACGTCTTCCTCACCGGCACGGTCTTCCTGGACATCATCTTCACCGGCCTGGACTCCGCCCCGGTGCGCGGTACGGAGTCCTGGGCCCGCGGCATGGGCTCCAGCCCCGGCGGCGTCGCCAACATGGCCACCGCACTGGCCCGCCTGGGCCTGCGCACCTCACTCGCCGCCGCCTTCGGGGACGACCACTACGGCGAGTACTGCTGGGACGCCCTGGAGCAGGGCGAGGGCATCGACCTCTCGATGTCCCGGACCATCCCCGGCTGGCACTCCCCGGTCACCGTCTCGATGGCCTACGAGGGCGAGCGCACGATGGTCTCCCACGGCCACGAGGCACCCCCGCCCGCCGGGCCGGGCCCCTTCCCGGACTGCCCGCCCCGGGCCCGCGCCGCCGTCGCCTCCCTCGAGCCCGGCCGCCAGGAGGAATGGCTCGCCTCCGCCGCCGGCCGGGGCGCCCGGATCTTCGCCGACGTCGGCTGGGACGACAGCGGGCGCTGGGACCTCGACGCGCTGCGCGGCCTGGAGCACTGCGAGGCCTTCCTGCCGAACGCCGGCGAGGCGATGCGCTACACCCGCACCGACTGCCCCCGCGCGGCCGCCCGCGCCCTGGCCGAGCGGGTGCCGGTCGCCGTCGTGACCATGGGCGCCGAGGGCTCGTACGCCGTGGACGGGCGCACCGGCGAGACGGCCGAGGTCCCCGGGATCACCGTCGAGGCCCTCGACCCCACCGGCGCCGGTGACGTCTACGTGGCCGGTTTCGTCACCGGCACGCTCGCGGGCTGGCCGCTCGCCGAGCGGCTCGCCTTCGCCGGGCTGACGGCCGCCCTGTCGGTCCAGGAGTTCGGCGGCTCCCTGTCGGCCCCCGGCTGGGAGGAGGTCGCGGCCTGGTGGCGGCAGGTGCCGCCCGAGCTGCGCGGCCGGTACGCCTTCCTGGAGGACCTGCTGCCCTCGGAGAGCCCCTGCTCGCCGCGCCCCCGCGCGGTCCCGACCATCGGCTTCCGCCACTCCGCGTGACCGCGGTCCCCGCCCCTCCGGGGGGCGGGAAAACCCCTCGGGATCGGTCCGGCGGCGTCGTACGCTTGGAAGTCACAGAGGTCGTCGAACGGCGAGACCTCATGACGGGAGGTATGTGCAGGCCACAGAGCCGGCCCATGACTCAGACACCCACGGACAGGATCCCCGCGCCGGGACAGGCACGAGCCCACTTCACCGTTCCCGCGAAGCACCCGATGGTGATGGTGCTCGGCTCGGGTGACGCCCTGTTGCGCGTGATCGAGAGGGCGTTCCCCGCCGCCGACATCCACGTGCGGGGCAACCAGGTCAGCGCGATCGGCGACGCGGCGGAAGTCGCACTGATCCAGCGCTTGTTCGACGAGATGATGCTGGTGCTCCGCACCGGGCAGCCGATGACGGAGGACGCAGTGGAACGCTCGATCGCCATGCTCCGGGCCAATGGCAGCGACGGCGGCGAGGCGGTGCAGGAAACCCCGGCCGAGGTGCTCACCCAGAACATCCTCTCCAGCCGCGGCCGCACCATCCGCCCCAAGACCCTCAACCAGAAGCGGTACGTCGACGCGATCGACAAGCACACGATCGTGTTCGGCATCGGTCCCGCCGGTACCGGCAAGACCTACCTCGCCATGGCCAAGGCGGTCCAGGCCCTGCAGTCCAAGCAGATCAGCCGGATCATCCTGACCCGGCCCGCCGTCGAGGCGGGGGAGCGGCTCGGCTTCCTGCCGGGCACGCTCTACGAGAAGATCGACCCGTACCTGCGCCCGCTGTACGACGCCCTCCACGACATGCTCGACCCCGACTCCATCCCGCGCCTGATGGCGGCGGGCACGATCGAGGTCGCGCCCCTGGCTTATATGAGGGGCAGAACGCTCAATGACGCCTTCATCATCCTGGACGAGGCGCAGAACACGAACCCCGAGCAGATGAAGATGTTCCTGACCCGGCTGGGCTTCGATTCGAAGATCGTCATCACCGGTGACGTGACCCAGATCGACCTGCCCGGCGGGACCAAGTCCGGGCTCAAGCAGGTCCAGGAGATCCTCGAGGGCGTCCCGGACGTCCACTTCTCGCGGCTCACGTCCCAGGATGTCGTCCGGCACAAGCTCGTCGGCCGTATTGTCGACGCGTACGAGCAGTACGACAGCCGCAACGGGAAGTAGTACGAGAAGCACATGTCGATCGACGTCAACAACGAGTCCGGAACCGAGGTCGACGAGCAGGCGATCCTGGACATCGCCCGCTACGCGCTCACCCGCATGCGGATCCACCCGCTGTCCGAGCTGTCCGTGATCGTGGTCGACGCGGCGGCGATGGAGCAGCTCCACATCCAGTGGATGGACCTGCCCGGACCGACGGACGTCATGTCCTTCCCGATGGACGAGCTCCGGCCGCCGGCGAAGGACGATGACGCCGCGGAGCCCCCGCAGGGGCTCCTCGGCGACATCGTGCTCTGCCCCGAGGTCGCGAAGAAGCAGGGCGAGGACGCGCCCACGCAGCACTCCATGGACGAGGAGCTCCAGCTCCTGACCGTCCACGGGGTGCTGCACCTGCTCGGGTACGACCACGAGGAGCCGGACGAGAAGGCCGAGATGTTCGGCCTCCAGGCGGCGATCGTGGACGGGTGGCGCGGCGAGCGCGGGATCACCGGTCCGTCCCCCGCCCCCACCGTGTCGTGAACGCCGCCCAGCTGATCACCGGGGCGGTCCTGCTGGTCGTCGTGGCCTGGCTCGCGGCCTGCGCGGAGGCGGGCATCGCCCGCGTCTCCGTCTTCCGGGCCGAGGAGGCAGTACGGTCCGGCCGGCGCGGCAGCGCCAAGCTCCGGCAGGTCGCCTCCGACCCGACGCGCTACCTGAACGTCGCCCTGCTGGTGCGGGTCTTCTGCGAGATGGCGGCGGGCGTCCTCGTCACGTACGTGTGCCTGGACGAGTTCGGGGACAACTGGAAAGCGCTGCTCATCGCGATCGCGGTGATGGTGCTGGTCAGTTACGTCGCCGTGGGCGTCTCCCCGCGCACCATCGGCCGCCAGCACCCGCTGAACACCGCGACGGCCTCGGCGTACGTGCTGCTGCCGCTCGCCCGCATCATGGGGCCGGTGCCGCAGCTGCTGATCCTCCTCGGCAATGCCCTCACGCCCGGAAAGGGCTTCCGCAAGGGGCCGTTCGCCTCCGAGGCGGAGCTGCGGGCGATGGTGGACCTCGCGGAGAAGGAGTCCCTGATCGAGGACGACGAGCGCCGGATGGTGCACTCGGTCTTCGAGCTGGGCGACACCCTCGTGCGCGAGGTCATGGTCCCGCGCACCGATCTCGTCTGCATCGAGCGGTACAAGACGATCCGTCAGGCGACCACGCTCGCCCTGCGGTCCGGCTTCTCGCGGATCCCGGTCACGGGGGAGAACGAGGACGACATCGTCGGGATCGTCTACCTGAAGGACCTGGTCCGCAAGACCCACATCAACCGGGACGCCGAGGCCGACCTGGTCTCGACCGCCATGCGCCCGGCGGCGTTCGTGCCCGACACGAAGAACGCCGGTGACCTGCTGCGGGAGATGCAGCAGGACCGCAACCACGTCGCCGTCGTCATCGACGAGTACGGCGGCACGGCGGGCATCGTCACCATCGAGGACATCCTCGAGGAGATCGTCGGGGAGATCACCGACGAGTACGACCGCGAGCTGCCGCCGGTGGAGGAACTGGACGGCGGGCGCTTCCGGGTGACGGCCCGTCTGGACATCGGCGACCTGGGGGAGCTGTTCGGGCTCGACGAGTTCGACGACGAGGACGTCGAGACGGTCGGCGGTCTGCTCGCCAAGGCGCTGGGGAGGGTTCCGATTGCGGGTGCGACGTCCGTGGTCGATCTCCCGGACGGGCGGCGGCTGCGGCTGACCGCCGAGTCGCCCGCGGGCCGCCGGAACAAGATCGTCACCGTGCTGGTGGAACCGGAATCCGACGGCGCGACCCGGGAGGCGGCCTCGTGACCCCTGCCGGGCTCCGGGAGTTCTGCCTTGGCTTCAACGCCGCCGTGGAGGAGTTCCCCTTCGACGACCGCACCTCGGTCTTCAAGGTGCTGGGGAAGATGTTCGCGCTGTCGGCGCTGGACGGCACCCCGCTGACGGTGAACCTCAAGTGCGACCCGGAGATCGCGGTTCAGCTGCGGGCGGAGCACGAGGCCGTCGTACCGGGCTGGCACATGAACAAGCGGCACTGGAACACCGTCACCGTGGGCGGGCTGCCCGAGTCGATGGTCCGGGAGCTGATCGAGGACTCGTACGACCTCGTGGTCGCGGGGCTCCCGAAAGCGGAGCGCCTGCGACTGGACCGCCCGTAGCGGCTGCCGCGGAGTGTGATCCGTTCGAAGGTCACGATTCCGACAGGACCCGGTAAGCGCAGGAGATCTTTACCTTAGGCTTGGTTTGCTTCTGCCAAGCAAGATCTTTTGTATGGGGTTCCCTGATGCGTGTCCGTCATGTCCGTTTTTCTGCCGCTGTGCTGATGGCGTCGTCGCTCCTGACGGCCACGGCGTGCGGTGGCGGCGCGACGCCCGCCGAGGGGAAGGCCGGCCAGGGGACGACCGCCGCTGCGAAGCCGGCGCCGAAGGAGTCCGTGGCGCCGAAGCTGACCCAGCGGGAGGCCGAGGGCGTACTCGTCGCCGACTCGGTGCTGGCCGACGGCTGGAAGCTCCAGAAGGACGTGCTCGTCGACGTCGGCGACCGCACCCAGGACTCGTACGGCCCGGCCAAGCCCGCGCGCTGCCAGGTCTTCACGGACGTCCTCAACACCGCCCGGCCGCTGTCGGACTACTCCATCACCATGCAGCGCGTCTTCTACAGCGCCTCCGGCGGCAGCGTGATCGCCCAGGACGTGTCCGGCTACCCGCAGGTGGCCCTGGCCTCCCGGGCGCTGGACGGCATCGCCGCGGGCGTCCGCGAGTGCGCCTCCTTCGACACGACGTACGACGGCAAGGCCGCCCGGGTGAAGGCGCGTTCCTTCAAGGTCCCCGCGCTCGGCGAGCAGTCGGTGGGCTTCCACCTGACCGTCACGGCCGGCGACGACCTGCTCGACTACGACGTGGCGGCCGTCCGGGTCGGTCCGAACATCACCACGCTCTTCAACAACTACGGCGACGGCAGCAAGGGCGCCGAGCGCGGCGAGAAGGCCTTCGAACGGGCCGTGACGAAGGCCGCCGAAGGACTCCGGGCCGTGGCCACCGGCTGACGCCGGCCACAGACAGGGGGATGGAGGGGAGAGCGCCTCGGCGGCTCCGCGCGAGCGGGTCCGCCGAGGCGCTCCGTTTTCCGGCTCCTTATGCTTCGGACATGACCGACAGCACCGGGATCGACCCCGAGGACAGCAAGATCATCACGCTGGCGCGGAGCGCGCGGGCGCGCAACGACGTGCCCGAGGGCGCGGCGGTACGGGACGAGACCGGCCGCACGTACGTCGCCGGCACCGTCGACCTCGCCTCGCTCAAGCTGAGCGCGCTCCAGACCGCGGTGGCGATGGCCGTCGCTAGCGGCGCCCGGTCCCTTGAGGCGGCGGCCGTGGTCAGCGCCGCCGACGAACCGGCCGAGGCCGACCGCGCCGCCGTCCGCGACCTGGGCGGCCCCGCCACCCCGGTCCTGCTCGCGGGCCCGGACGGCACCCTGAAGTCCACCACCCCGGCGGGCTGACCCGCCCCTTCCGGGATCGCCTCCGGACCGTCAGGCCAGTGCCGGGCGGCGGCGGATGACCATGGACATCAGCGCCGCCGCCGCGCACAGGGCGCCGGCCGCGTACCAGACCACGTCGTACGAGCCGAAGACGTCCCGCGCCACGCCGCCGAGGAAGGCCACCACGGCCGCCCCGACCTGGTGCGAGGCCAGTACCCAGCCGAAGACGATCGCGCTGTCCTCGCCGTACTGCTCGCGGCACAGCGCGATCGTCGGCGGCACGGTCGCCACCCAGTCCAGTCCGTAGAAGACGATGAAGAACAGCATCGGCGGGTGGACCGAGGGCGCGAGCAGCAGCGGCAGGAAGAGCAGCGAGACGCCGCGCAGGGCGTAGTAGACGGCCAGCAGCCGGCGCGAGTCGAAGCGGTCCGTGAGCCAGCCCGAGAACACCGTGCCGACCACATCGAAGACCCCGATCACCGCGAGCAGCCCGGCGGCTGCCGTGATCGGCATGCCGTGGTCGTGGGCCGCGGGCACGAAGTGTGTCCTGACCAGGCCGTTCGTGGAGGCGCCGCAGATGGCGAAGGTCCCGGCCAACAGCCAGAACGGACCGGTGCGGGCGGCCTTGAAGAGCACGGTCACGGCCCGCCGGGCGGCCCCCGGCGCGGGCGCGGGCTTCTCGACGTACTCCGGGGAGCCGTAGGGCGCGAGCCCCACGTCGGCCGGGTGGTCGCGCAGCAGCAACCACACGAAGGGGACCACGGCCAGCGCGGTCAGGGCCACGGTGACTGCGGCGGGGCGCCAGCCGTGCGCTTCGACCAGCCAGGACAGCAGCGGCAGGAAGATGAGCTGGCCGGAGGCGCCGGCGGCGGTCAGCACGCCGGTCACCAGGCCGCGGCGGGCGCTGAACCAGCGGTTGGTGACGGTGGCGCCGAAGGCCAGCGCCATCGAGCCGCTGCCGAGCCCGACCAGGACGCCCCAGAGCAGCACCAGCTGCCAGGCGGACGTCATCCAGACGGTCAGGAGCGAGCCCACGGAGATGATGCCGAGCGCCGTGGCGACCACCTTGCGGATGCCGAAGCGGTCCATGAGCGCGGCGGCGAAGGGGGCCGTCAGCCCGTACAGGGCGAGGTTCACGGAGACGGCGAAGGCGATCGTGCCGCGCGACCAGTCGAACTCCTCGTGCAGGGGCTCGATCAGGAGGCCGGGCAGGGAGGCGAAGGCGGCCGCGCCGATGATCGTCACGAAGGTCACGGCCGCGACGTACCAGGCGCGGTGGATCCTGCCGGGCCGGGCGCCCGCCGTGCGGAGGGGCTGGGGAGTGCTGGTCTGCGTCACGCAGACAGCTTCGCCGCGGCCGCCGGAGCCATCGAGTGGCCCGGGGGACAGCATTCGCTACGATCGGGCCAGAGCGGGCACTAGGATCCGTGCATGGCCGAAACCGCTGCTCCGCACCGCGTCGTCGTGCTCGCCCTGCCCGGGCTGCTCCCCTTCGAGCTGGGCATCCCGCACCGGATCTTCGGCCGGGCCGAGGACCCGTCCGGGCGGCCCCTGTACGAGATCCTCACCTGCGGGCTCGCCCCCGGACCGGTCCCCACGGACGCCGACTTCGCCGTCGAGGTCGGGCACGGCCCGGAGCTGCTGGCCACCGCGGACACGGTCGTCGTCCCCGCGTCGTACGAGCTGGGGCCCGTCTACGAGGAAGGCCGGCTCACCCCCGAACTGGCCGCCGCCCTCGCGGGCGTGCGGCCCGGCACCCGCCTCGTCGCCATCTGCACGGGCGGCTACGTGCTCGCCGCCGCCGGGTGGCTCGACGGCCGCCGCGCCACCACCCACTGGGCCTCGGCCGGGCACTTCCAGCGGCTGTTCCCGGCCGTCGAGGTGGACGCCGACGTGCTGTTCGTGGACGACGGGAACGTCCTGACCTCGGCCGGGGTCGCGGCCGGCATCGACCTGTGCCTGCACATCGTCCGCAGCGACCACGGCGCGGCCGTCGCCAACGACGTCGCCCGGCGGACCGTCGTACCGCCGCACCGCGACGGCGGTCAGGCGCAGTTCATCGAGCGCCCGCTGCCGCAGCCGCAGCTCGCCAGCACCGCCGCCGCCCGCGACCGGCTCCTCGGGCGGCTCCACGAACCGCTGCGGCTGAGCGAGATGGCCCGCCAGGAGGCCATGTCGGTACGGACCTTCACCCGGCGCTTCCGGGAGGAGTCGGGACTCAGCCCCGGCCAGTGGCTCACCCGTCAGCGCATCGACCGGGCCCGGCAGCTCCTGGAGACCACGGACCTGCCGATGGACCGGGTGGCGCGGGAGGCCGGCTTCGGCACGGCGCAGTCGATGCGCAAGCACCTGCACGCGGCGCTCGGCGTCACACCGACCGGGTACCGCCGCACCTTCCGGGACGCGACCGCGCCAATATCTGATGGGTCATCAGTTGATGGGGGTCGACGCCATTGACTTCTGCCGCCGTCCGCTCGTGAATGGCCACCGGCGCGGACCGGGCCGACCGGTGACCGGGCGGACCGCGCCGGCCGGCCGACCGAGGGGGATGCGATGGGTGCAGGCACGCGCGGGGCCCGCCGGGCCGCCGCACGGGGCAGACGCCGGGCGGCCGCCCTCGGCGTGGCCGTGCTCGCGGTCGCAAGCGGAGGACTCGGCAGTCCGGCCGGCGCGGCCGATGCGCCCGCCGGCCCAGGGGGCGCGGGAGCCGCCGGCGCCGGGGGAGCCGTGGAGTTCCCCACCCACTGCGTGCCGCCACAGGAAGCCGGGCTGCCGCCGGTGGACGGGACCACCTCCGCCGTCCTGACCGTGGACAACCCGGCGCCGCAGGTCGGCGACACGGTCACCGTCACCTACCAGGTCGTACGGACCGAGGCCGGCAACCCGCTGGAGGCCGAGCTGCCCGCGGACGTCCTCACCCCCACCGGGAAGATCGTCCTCGGCGGCGCCCAGAGCGGCGTCGTCACCGTCGCAGGACCCAAGCGGAACGACCCGGTACCCGGCCGGGCGGCCTTTCCCGCCTTCGCCATGACCGGCACCTTCACCGTCACCGAGCCCGGCGAGATCACCCTCGCGCCCGGCGACTACACCCTCCACACCAGCCACCTCATGGAGCTGGACACCCCCTGCACCACGGACCCCGCCACCCCGCCGCCGGTCTCCGGCCGGATCGCCGCCACCGCCGTACCGGGCGCCAACCTGCGCGCCGTCGCCCTCGGCACCGCCGCCGGGACCCCGGGCGCGAAGGTACGCGTCACCGGCGCGGGCTTCACCCCGGGCGCCGCGGTCACCGTGACCGGCCGGGCGGGAGCCGCCGAGACCGCGGACCGGATCACCGCCACCGCCGACGGCCTCGGGGTCTTCACCGCCGACCTGCCCGTCCGGGACCCCGCGACCACCGCCGTGGTGGCCTACGAAGGCACCGCCTGGACGGCCGGGAGCGGCTCGGGCCCGGCGACGTACTCCGTCATCGACGCCACCCCGCTGCCGCCCGGCACCCAGAAGGTGACCGTCGACGTGACCCCGGGCGCCCTGTCCATGCTCCAGGCGGGCGAGGAGATCGCGCTGACCGCCGTGCCCTACGGCGAAGGCGGCCGCTCCACCGGCCGGATCCGGACCGTCACGGTCAAGGACCTGCGCGGCGGCCCCGCCGGATGGTCCCTCACCGGCAAGCTCACCGACTTCACCGGCCCCGGCGGCGTACGCATCAACGGCGCCAACCTGAGCTGGACGCCCGTCTGCCGGACCGGCGAGGGCAGCCCGAGCACCTGCGCGCCGGGCACCCCCGGGCCGGTCGGCGCCGACGGCGCGACGCTGGCGAGCACCCCGGACGCGGCGCTGGTGGGCGGCGAGTTCACGGTCGACGCCGAGGTGACCCTCGACGTACCGCCGTACACCGCCCCGGGCGCCTACACCGCGGTCCTGACCCTGACCCTGTCGTGAACCGGGCCCGCCGCCCCGGCGCCGCCCTGGCCGCCGTCCTCCTCGGACCGGCAGCCGTCCTGGCGGGTGCCGGGGCCGCGCGGGCCGCCGACAACGGCCAGTGGGCCGTGCAGCCCGCCGCCAACCGGATCGCGCAGCGCCCGTACTTCCACCTGGCCACCACCGCCGGCGGGACCGTCACCGACCGGGTCACCGTCACCAACCGCACCGGGCGCCCGCTCTCCTTCCACCTGTACGCCGCCGACGCGTACAACACCCCGCGCGACGGAGGCTTCGCCGTACGCGGTCCCGACGAGCTCCGCCGCGGCGTCGGCGCCTGGGCGCGGCCCGCCCGGGACCGGATCACCGTGCCGCCGCGCTCCGCGGTCAGCGTCCCCTTCACCCTGACCGTGCCCGACCGCGCCGAGCCCGGTGACCATCCGGGCGCGATCGTCGCCCTCGCCGACCGGGTCGAGCCGGCCGGGACGGGCGCCGCCGACCGGGGCATCGGGGTGCAGCGGGCCGTCGCCGCGCGGGTCCTGCTGCGCGTCGCCGGGCCCACCGCGCCGATGCTCGCCGTGGAGCGGCTCGACGTGACCCGCACGGGCGCGGACACGGCCGTGGTGTCGTACACGCTCCACAACCTCGGCAACGTGACCCTGCACCCCGAGGCCGTCCTGCGGGCCGAGGGGCTCTTCGGCCGGGAGCTGCTGAGGCGTCCGCTCGCCGGGGTCCCCACCGACCTGCTGCCCGGGCAGCAGGTCCGGCTCACCGCCCGCTGGCGCGGGCTGCCCGCCTTCGACCGGGTCGAGGTCAGCGTCTCGGCCACGGCCCGCGAGAGCGGCGACCGGGCCGCCGCGGCCCTGGCCACCGGGCCCTGGGGCGCCGCCCGGACCGCGGCGGCCGTCCTCCTGTCGGCCGCCCTCGGAGCCGTTGCCAGGCGGTACTGGTCGGCGCGCGCGGCCGCATCGGGGAGAATGGCCCGCATGAGCGATCGTTCCCCCTCGGCCACCACCCCGCACCGCGCGGGCTTCGCCTGCTTCGTCGGCCGCCCCAACGCGGGCAAGTCGACCCTGACCAACGCACTCGTGGGCACGAAGGTCGCGATCACCTCCAACCGGCCGCAGACCACCCGCCACACCGTCCGCGGCATCGTGCACCGCCCGGACGCCCAGCTGGTCCTGGTCGACACGCCCGGCCTGCACAAGCCGCGCACCCTGCTGGGCGAGCGGCTCAACGACGTGGTGCGCACCACCTGGGCCGAGGTCGACGTCATCGGCTTCTGCCTGCCCGCCGACCAGAAGCTCGGCCCCGGCGACAAGTTCATCGCCAAGGAGCTCGCGGGGATCAAGAAGACCCCGAAGATCGCCATCGTGACCAAGACGGACCTGGTCGACTCGAAGGCGCTCGCGGAGCAGCTGATCGCCATCCAGCAGCTCGCCGGCGAGCTGGGCTTCGAGTGGGCCGAGATCGTCCCCGTCTCGGCGGTCGGCGACAGCCAGGTGCAGCTGCTGGCGGACCTGATCGCCCCGCTGCTGCCGGAGAGCCCCCCGCTGTACCCGGAGGGCGACCTCACGGACGAGCCCGAGATGGTCATGGTCGCGGAGCTGATCCGCGAGGCCGCGCTCGAAGGCGTCCGCGACGAGCTGCCGCACTCGATCGCCGTCGTGGTCGAGGAGATGATCCCGCGGGAGAACCGCCCGGCCGACCGGCCGCTGCTGGACATCCACGCGAACGTCTACATCGAGCGGCCCAGCCAGAAGGGCATCATCATCGGCCCGAAGGGCTCGCGCCTGAAGGAGGTCGGCATGAAGTCGCGCAAGCACATCGAGGCGCTCCTCGGCACGCCGGTCTTCCTCGACCTGCACGTGAAGGTCGCCAAGGACTGGCAGCGGGACCCGAAGCAGCTGCGCAAGCTGGGCTTCTGACCCGCCGCCCCATCCTGTGACTCCGCCTCCGCCCCCGGCTCGCCACGAGCCGGGGACGGAGCCGCAGGAGATCCACGACCGCTCTCAGGCGGGCGGTTCCGCGATCAGGGCGGTGGCCACCCGGCGGAAGCCCGCCCGGGCGTAGATCCGGGCCACGTCGTCGTCGCCCGCCGACAGGAACACCAGCTCCGAGCCCTTCGCCCGCGCGTCCGCGACCAGCGCCGCGGTCACCGCGAGCGCCAGCCCGCGCCGCCGGGCGGCCGGCAGCGTGCCCACGGCCACCACCTCGGCGACCCCGCCCACCGGGTTGTACTGGCCCGCGCACAGCGCGACGCCGTCCTCGACCGCCGCGGCGAGCGCCGTCCGCCCGTCCGTGAGCTTCTGCACGACGTGCGCCCACCGCGCGCTCCGGACGCCTTCGGGCTCCCCGGCCATCGCCGCGGCCAGTTCCGCCGGGCCCGCCTCGCCGGGCGCCGTACCGGGCGCCGAGAAGGCCAGCAGCGGCACGGTCACCGCCGCGTGCAGGTCAGGGTCGTCGGGACCCAGCAGCCGTACGGCCGGATGGGCGGGCGGCAGCCCGGACCCGGCGTCCGGGTCCAGCACCATCAGCGGGTGGGCGTGCACGTGCAGCCCGGCGGCCTCGGCCGCCGCCCGCAGCCCCGGGGTGGTCTCGGCGACCCACTCGAAGGCCTCCGGGACCTGGAGTTCCCGCTGCCGCTCCCGCACGCGCAGCACGTCCGCCGCCGTCACCGGGGTGTTCGAGCCGAGCGCCGGGCGGGCGTAGTACGGCCATCCCTGCCCCTCCTGGACGAAGAGGGTCAGCGGTCCGAAGTCCTCGGCCCGTGCACCGCCGACGCGCGGGACGGTGTCGTAGTACTGCTCGATCTCGAGAAGGTTCACCCCGGCATCCAAACAAAGAGGCCCAGCTCAGGCACCCTCTTTTAGGATGCGGGTGATCAGCTGGCGCTGGGCGTCCGTGAGGTCGGGGTCGGAGCAGTGGACCGTCCGGCCGTCGACCGTGATCCGGTACGAGAACCCGTCCCGGATCCGGTGCGGCTGCCCGGCCGGGCCCGGCGGCCCTGGGCGCAGCGCCAGCTCCGCCAGTGCCTGCCACTCCTCCGCATCGGGCCGGTCCGAGGTGTCCACCTCGGCCCGGCGCTCGATGCCCGCGAAACCGCCCGTGCGCTGTACTTCGATCCGCATGGGACCTGTCTACCTCGGCCCGGGCGCCGGTACACCCGCGGCCGGGCCGCCGTACCCGCCGGGGCGGCTCGGCCGGGAGGCCGGCCGGCAGGTCGGCTAGGAGGTCGGCACGCCCACCTGTGACCAGGCCTTCAGCAGGGCCTGCTGCTCCTCGCCCTCGCCGTACCGGGCCACGGCCGCGGCGAGGGACAGCCGGGCGAACTCGGCGAAGTTCGACTTCTTGCCGAGCCGGCCGCCGGTCAGGGTGTCGTACCAGATCTGACCGGCCCGCTCCCAGGCGTTGCCGCCGAGCGCGGTCGCCACCAGGTAGAAGGCGTGGTTGGGGATGCCGGAGTTGATGTGCACGCCGCCGTTGTCGCGACCGGTGCTGACGTAGTCGTCCATCGTCGCGGGCTGCGGGTCCTTGCCGAGCACGTCGTCGTCGTACGCCGTGCCCGGGGCCTTCATCGAGCGCAGGGCCGTGCCCTCGACGGCGGGCGCGAACAGGCCGGCGCCGATCAGCCAGTCCGCCTCGGAGGCCGTCTGGCCCAGGGTGTACTGCTTGATCAGCGAGCCGAACACGTCCGACATGGATTCGTTCAGCGCGCCGGGCTGGCCGAAGTAGGTGAGGTTCGCGGTGTACTGCGTGACGCCGTGGGCCAGCTCGTGCCCGATGACGTCCACCGGCAGCGTGAAGTCGAGGAAGATCTCCCCGTCCCCGTCGCCGAACACCATCTGCTCGCCGTTCCAGAAGGCGTTGCCGTAGTTCTCGTCGTAGTGCACGGTCGCGGTCAGCGGCATGCCCTCGCCGTCGATCGAGTTCCGCCCGAATGCCTTGAGGAACAGGTCGAAGGTGGCGCCGAGCCCGGCGTAGGCGCGGTTGACCGTGGCGTCCCCGCCGGCCTCGGAGCCCTCGCGGCGGACGATCTCGCCGGGCAGGTCGAGGCCGTTGCGGGCGTCGTGGATGGTGCGGTTCGGCTGGTCGCCGGCCGAGGCCGGCAGCTCGAGGACGGAGGGGACGCCGATGACGGTGTTCAGCCGTCGGGTGGTGCGCAGGGAGGCGTCGGCGATGAGGGTGCGCCGTGCGGGGGCGGCGATCCGGTGGTTCTCGGACTGTGCCAGCCGGTCGAGAAGGTGCGGCGGCACGATGGTGCAGAAGGCGGGGTGGAAGGCAGCGGCCAAGTCATCCATGCGACAGCAATGTGGCACCGGGTAATGCCCCTGTCACTAGCTGCGACCATGATTCATTCGCTTGTCTGAAACGGGTCGCGGCTCGTTGACGGATCCGCCGGACCTCGAGGTGAGCTGTAGCGGCATACATCACATTCCGGACATTCCGGAAATGCGGTCCCGCATACTGGAACAGCCACTCGCCCACGGCGCGGCTCGGTTAGGCTCGGCCCATCATGCGTTTCGGGCTGCTTCTCCTTAGCTGCCGCGGCGAGGGCCTGTAGTCGTAGGCCGACCCCCTCCCCGCGGAGTCTGGTGTTGCGGATTTACGACCTGTCGGCCGTTCCAGCGAAAGACACGCGGACACGCGAGGAGCCCTACGCAATGTCGAACCAGCCCTTCGGTCGCCCCACGCCCATCACCAACGCGACCCACCTGCAGAAGCCCTCCGGGATGCCGATCCACAAGTACGGCGCCTACGAGCAGGTCGACATCCCCGACCGCACGTGGCCCGACCAGCGGATCACCAAGGCGCCCCGCTGGCTGTCGACCGACCTGCGCGACGGCAACCAGGCGCTGATCGACCCCATGAGCCCCGCGCGCAAGCGCGAGATGTTCGACCTGCTGGTGCGCATGGGCTTCAAGGAGATCGAGGTCGGGTTCCCGTCCTCCGGCGAGACCGACTTCGCGTTCGTGCGCTCCATCATCGAAGAGGGCGCGATCCCGGACGACGTCACGATCTCCGTGCTGACCCAGGCCCGCGAGGACCTGATCGAGCGCACCGTCGAGTCCCTGCGCGGCGCCAAGCGCGCCACCGTGCACCTGTACAACGCCACCGCGCCGACCTTCCGCCGGGTCGTCTTCCGCGGCTCCAAGGAGCAGATCAAGCAGATCGCCGTCGACGGCACCCGCCTGGTCATGGAGTACGCCGAGAAGATCCTGGGCGACGAGACCGTCTTCGGGTACCAGTACAGCCCCGAGATCTTCACGGACACCGAGCTGGACTTCGCGCTGGAGGTCTGTGAGGCCGTCTGCGACGTCTGGCAGCCGGAAGAGGGCCGCGAGATCATCCTGAACCTGCCGGCGACGGTGGAGCGCTCCACGCCCTCCACGCACGCCGACCGGTTCGAGTGGATGGCCCGCAACCTGACCCGCCGCGAGCACGTCTGCATCTCCGTACACCCGCACAACGACCGCGGTACGGCCGTCGCCGCCGCCGAACTGGCCGTCATGGCCGGTGCGGACCGCATCGAGGGCTGCCTGTTCGGCCAGGGCGAGCGCACCGGCAACGTCGACCTGGTCACCCTGGGCATGAACCTGTTCTCGCAGGGCGTGGACCCGCAGATCGACTTCTCGCAGATCGACGAGATCCGCCGGACGTCCGAGTACTGCAACCAGATGGAGGTCCACCCGCGCCACCCCTACGCGGGCGACCTGGTCTACACCGCCTTCTCCGGCTCCCACCAGGACGCCATCAAGAAGGGCTTCGACGCCATGGAGGCCGACGCGGCCGCCCAGGGCAAGACCGTGGACGAGATCGAGTGGGCGGTCCCGTACCTGCCCATCGACCCGAAGGACGTCGGCCGCTCGTACGAGGCCGTCATCCGCGTCAACTCGCAGTCCGGCAAGGGCGGCATCGCGTACGTCCTGAAGAACGACCACAAGCTGGACCTGCCGCGCCGCATGCAGATCGAGTTCTCCCGGATCATCCAGGCCAAGACCGACGCCGAGGGCGGCGAGGTCACGCCGAAGGCCATCTGGGACGTCTTCGCGGACGAGTACCTGCCCAACCCGGAGAACACCGGGGCCCAGTGGGGCCGCATCCAGCTGCGTTCCGGCCAGACCACCACCGACAAGGACGGCACGGACACGCTGAACGTCGAGGCGGTCGTGGACGGCATCGAGACCGTGCTGTCCGGTACCGGCAACGGTCCGATCTCGGCCTTCTTCGACGCGCTGGCCGTCATGGGCATCGACGCCCGCCTGCTGGACTACACGGAGCACACCATGAGCGAGGGCGCCTCCGCGCAGGCCGCCTCGTACATCGAGTGCGTGATCGACGACCGGGTGCTGTGGGGCATCGGCATCGACGCCAACACCACGCGCTCCTCGCTGAAGGCCGTCGTCTCCGCGGTCAACCGCGCGTTCCGCTGACCCGGCCGCAGGCCCGCACGGGGCCCCGCACCTCCCCCGGGAGGGGGGGGGGACCACGCTCTTTTTCCCCACATCCCCCCTCGCCCGGGGGAACCCCCCCCGTGAGGAAGGAGGGCACCTCCCCAGCCAAGAAGGAGACCTCCCCCTC
>NZ_JBVJWO010000007.1:116439-124611 GCF_055602345.1 Streptomyces sp. NPDC037401 | reverse complement strand
AGAGAGAAACAAAAAACCCATGGTTCTGTGGGGGAGGTCTCTTCTCTCGAGGCAAACCGCGTTTTTCCCGCACCCCGCCGCGCCCCCCGGCGGGCCCCCCCCCCCCCCCGGGGGGGGTGCGGGGCCCCGCGCTATTGCGCCAGATATCCGCCGTCGACGGGGAGCACCGCCCCGGTGATGAAGGAGGCCGCGTCCGAGGCCAGGAAGGCGATCGCCCGCGCCACCTCCGCGGGCTCCCCGATCCGCCCCATGGGGTGGGCGCGGGACATCTCGGCCAGATACTCCGGCCCGCCCGGCTCGTCGGCCAGCGCGAGCACCCGCTCCGTACGGATGGTTCCGGGCGCCACGGCGTTGACGCGGATGCCGTGCGCGGCCCACTCCACGGCCAGGTGCTTGGTCAGCCCGGACGCCACGAACTTGGCAGGGCCGTACGCGGCCTGGCGGGCCTGGCCGGCGACTCCGGAGATCGAGGACACGCACACCAGCGCCCCGCCCGGATGCTCCTGGACGATCATGGCCTCGATGGCGTACTTGCAGGTCAGGAACATGCCGCGGCCGTCGATCGCCATGACGTGGTCCCAGTCCTCGGGGGTGGTCTCCCGGACGTCGGACAGCGGGAGCACGCCGGCGTTCGCCACGGCCACGTCGAGCCGCCCGAAGGCCCGTACGGCCGCCTCGACCATGCGGCGGTTGTCGGCCGGGTCGGAGACGTCGCCCGTCACGGTCTCGACGGGGATCCCCTCGGCCGCCAGCTCGGCGCGCAGGGCGGTCAGACCCGCGGCGTTCACGTCGGAGGCGGTGACCCCGGCCCCCTCGCGGGCCAGCAGCAGGGCCGTCGCCCGGCCGATTCCACTCGCGGCACCGGTCACCAGACAGGACTTGTCGTTCACGCCGCCCACCGTAGGGGGAGTGGGGGCGCGCACAGGGGCGCGCAGGGGCGCACTATCGGCCAACTCCCGTCGGGGCGGGGGAGATGTCTCGTCACAGGGCTGCCACCGCCACACCGCTGTGGCTAACATCACGCCAGCGCGGCGATGTTGCCGTGGGGCTCCCTCCGTGTGTCCGCGGGGCAACGGGGGCGATACGGAGGTGGGACGTGCTGCCTGCTCGGGGTGAGACCGGCCGCAACCGCACGTGGTCCGTGTGGGGCATCCGTACCACGTGGAGCACCGTGGGAGACGGCGAGTTCTTCTGCCCGGGATGCGGCGGGGACCGCAACTACCGCCGCCGGACCGGCCGCCGCCGCTTCACCCTCGTCGGGGTCCCGCTGGTCCCGCGCGGGCAGGCGGGCCCGGTCGTCGAGTGCGGCTCGTGCGGCGACCGGTTCGGTACGGACGTCCTGGACCACCCCACCAGCACGCGCTTCTCGGCGATGCTCCGCGACGCCGTCCACACGGTGGTCCTCGCGGTCCTCGCCGCGGGCGGTACGGCGTCCCCCGCGGCCCTGGAAGCCGCGGTCGGTGCGGTCCGCGCGGCCGGCTTCGAGGACTGTACGGAGGAGGAGCTGTCGTCGGTCGTCGACGCGATCGCCGCCGACCCGGGCCGGCTGTCCGCGGACATGTTCGGCGCGGCCCTCTCGATCGAACTCCACGAGGCCCTGGAGCCGTTGTCGCCCCACCTCGCCCCGGCCGGCCGCGAATCGATTCTCCTCCAGGGGGCCCGGATCGCCCTGTCCGACGGCCCCTACAGCCCGGCGGAGCGCGACGTCCTGCTCACGGTCGGCAGCGCCCTGCGGCTGGCGACCGACGACGTCAGCCGCCTCCTCGCAGCGGCCCCCCGCACCCCTTCGTAGGTCCCGGTCCCGCTGCTGCGTCCCCGGTGCGTATCCCGGTGCGTACCCCAGGCCCGTAGTCCCGCGGGAGTACGGGCCCCGCCGGGCCGCCCCCCGGCGTAGGCGCCTTCTCCGCCGCCGGCCCGACGTGCCGGGCCCTTCCCGCCGGAAGTCTGGAGTCGTCCAGATGACCGGCCGGAAGGGGAGCCCGCGATGGCGGCCACCGCGCACACCGCACCACCACCCAGCACCAGCCCGCGCCCGCCCGCGGGCCGCCGTACCCGGGCCGTGCCCTGGGGGGTGCTCGGCGCCTGGGCCGTGATCGTCGCGATCGCGGTGGTCTTCTCGGGGAAGCTGGGCGGCGTCCAGCAGGACCGGGCCGTCGACTACCTGCCCGGCAACGCCGACTCCACGCAGGTGGCGCGGATCCAGGACCGCCTGCCCGGCGGCGAGTCGACCGACCTGGTCGTCGTGTACCACCGGCCGGGCGGCCTCACCGCCGCCGACCGCGCAGCGGCCGCCGGCCAGCTCGACGGCATCACCCGCGCCCACCGCCTCTCCGCGGTGCCGCAGGCCGTGCCCTCCCGCGACGGCACCACCCTCCTCTACCCGGTCTCCAGCACGGCGCCCGGCCAGGACAAGGAGGCCCGCAAGCAGTTCGTGGCCGAGGTCCGGGAGACCGTACGCGGCACGGACGGACTGACCGCCGCCGTCGGCGGCACCGGCGCACTCATGGTCGACAGCGAGGAGGTCTTCGAAGCCCTCAACGGCCCGCTGCTCTACACCACCGTCGCCGTCGTCGCGATCCTGCTCGTCCTCATCTACCGCAGCCCGCTGCTGTGGATGGTCCCGCTGATCGTCGCCGGCATCGCCGACGTGCTCTCCATGGCCGTCGTATACGGCCTCCACCAGGCCTTCGACGTCACGGTCACCGGCCAGAGCGCGGGCGTGATGACCATCCTCGTCTTCGGCGCGGGAACGGACTACGCCCTGCTGCTGGTCTCCCGGTACCGCGAGGAGCTGCGCCGCACCCCGCGCCCGTACGACGCCATGGCCAACGCCCTGCGCGGCTGCGGACCCGCCGTCCTCGCCTCCTCCGGCACGGTCGCCGCGGGCATGCTCTGCCTGCTCGCCGCGGACCTCAACAGCAGCCGGGGCATGGGGCCCATCGCCGCGGTCGGCGTGGTCTGCGCGCTCGCGGCGATGACCACGCTGCTGCCCGCGCTGCTGGTCCTGCTGGGCCGCCGGGTCTTCTGGCCGCTCGTGCCCGCCTACGGCAGCGAACCCCGGCAGCGGAGGTCCCTCTTCGCCGCCATGGGCAGCTCCGCCGGCCGCCGGCCGGTCGCCGTGCTCGTCACCGGCGGGGTACTGCTCGGGGCCCTGGCCCTGGGCGCGTTCAACCTGCCCGGACCGATCCGGCAGGAGGACTTCTTCACCACCAGGCCCGAGTCCGTCGAGGCCGTGAAGACCCTGGGCAAGGCCTTCCCCGAGCAGGGCACCCAGCCGATCACCGTCGTCGCACCGGCCGCGGAGGCGGGCGGGGTGCGCGCACGCATCGCGGCCGTGGCGGGCGTGACGGACGTCCGGCCGGGCCGCACCGGCGCCGGATGGAGCGAACTGTCCGTCACCGCCGCCGCCCCGCCCGAGTCGAAGGCGGAGCAGACCGTCATCCGGGCCCTGCGGACCGCGCTGGACGGGGAGACCGGGGCCTATGTCGGCGGACCCAGCGCCCAGCAGATGGACCTGGAGACCACCAACGCCCGCGACCTCAAATGGGTCGTCCCGCTCGTCGTGCTGGCCGTCCTGCTCGTCCTCGTCCTGCTGCTGCGCAGCCTGGTCGCCCCACTGCTGCTCGTCTCCGCCGTCATCGCCGTCTGGGGCGCCTCCCTCGGCCTCGCGGGCCTCGTCTTCGAGCCCGTCCTCGGCCTCAAGGGCACCGACCCGGGCATCCCGCTGCTGTCCTTCGTCTTCCTCGTCGCCCTCGGTGTGGACTACGGCATCTTCCTGATGCACCGGATGCGCGAGGAGTCCCTGGCCGGAGCCCCGCCCGCAGAGGCCGCACTGACCGCCCTGCGCACCACCGGTGGTGTCGTCGCCTCCGCCGGGCTGGTGCTGGCCGCCACCTTCGCGGTGCTGATCAGCATGCCGCTGGCGGGACTGGTCGAGCTGGGCTTCGTGATCGCCGTCGGCGTGCTCCTCGACACCTTCCTCGTGCGGACCTATCTGGTCACCTCGGCGAGCGTCGCCCTCGGCCACCGGGTCTGGTGGCCCGGCCCGCTCGGCCGGACCCGCTGACGGCGCCGTACGACGTGACACGGACCATGGACCCCGTGACGGCGACCAGCACACCGGCCGGGGGGCCCGCGAGCCGCAGCGCGCGCATCCTCGCGGCCGTCAACCGCGATCCCATGTCCGCACCGCACCGGCTGCGCACCGACGCCCTCCTCGCGGGGGGCGCCGGTGCGCTGTCCGTGGTGCTCGCGCTGTGGACCGACGACGGGCGGGTCCCCGACACCCTCGGGTGGATCCTGATCGCCGCGAGCTGCGTGCCGGTGGTCATGCGCAGGTACGCCCCGCTTGCCGCCCTGCTGGGGCTGGTCGCCTGCGCGCTGCCGTACCACCTGCTCGACAACGCCCACAGCGCCCTGATGGGCCAGACCCTCATCGCCCTGTACACCGTGGCCGCCACCGGCCGGCCGAAGCGCACGGCGCTGGTCGCGGCCGGAGTCGTCGCGGTCGTCCTCGGCGCGATCCTCGGCACCGACAAGCACGAGGGCCTCGAACTGCTCAGCATCACCGGCTGGATCCTGGTCCCCCTCTTCGTCGGCGAGGACGTGCGGATCTACCGGCAGTACGTCGCCTCGATCGTGGAGCGCGCGGAGCGGGCCGAGCGCACCCGGGAGGAGGAGGCCGCCCGCCGGGTCGCGGAGGAGCGCCTGCGCATCGCGCGCGACCTGCACGACCTGCTGGCCCACAGCATCACGCTGATCGGCGTGCAGACCGCCGTCGCCGCGCACGTCCTGGTGGCCGATCCGGAGCGGCTGGACCGGGAGGCGGTCGCCAGGGCGCTGGACGAGATCGCGCAGACCTGCCGGGAGGCCCGTACCGAACTGCGGGGCACGCTGGAGGTGTTGCGCGACGGCCAGGTCGCGGCGGGGGAGGAGGGCCCGCTGCCGGACCTCGCGGCGCTGCCCTCGCTCGTACGGGCCGCCGAGTCGGCCGGGGCGCGGGTCGCGCTGACCGTACGGACGCCGGAGGGCCGGGTGGCCCCCGCGGTGGGCGCGGCGGCGTACCGGATCGTCCAGGAGGCGCTGACGAACGCCGTCCGGCACGCCGGGCCCGCGGTGTCGGTACGGGTGACCGTGGAGCCGGCCGACGGGCGGCTGCGGGTGTCGGTCGCCGACGACGGGCCGGGCCCGGTCCCGCACGCGGGCCCGGCGGGGTTCGGCATCATCGGGATGCGGGAACGGGCCCGGAGTACGGGCGGCTCGCTTTCCGCGGGCCCCGGTCCCGGGGGCGGGTTCCTGGTGGCCGCCGTACTGCCGTTGCAGGAGAGGGAGGGGCTGTCGTGACGATCCGGGTGCTGCTGGCGGACGACCAGCGGCTGGTGCGGGCGGCGTTCGCGATGCTGGTGGAGTCGGCCCGCGACATGGAGGTCGTCGGCCAGGCGGGCGACGGCGCGGAGGCCGTCGAACTCGCCCGTACGGAACGGGCCGACGTGGTCGTCATGGACATCCGGATGCCGGAGACCGACGGCATCGAGGCCACCCGACTGATCGCCGCCGACGAGGACCTCGCCGGGGTGAAGGTACTGGTCCTGACGACGTACGACACCGACGAGCACGTGCTGGAAGCGCTGCGGGCGGGTGCCTCGGGCTTCCTGGTCAAGGACACCAGGCCGGCGGACCTGCTGGCCGCGATCCGCACCGTGGCGGCGGGGGAGTCGCTGCTCTCGCCGGGGCCGACGGCCCGGCTGATCGCCCGGGTGCTGCGCTCCCCGGCCCGGCCGCCGGGCCCTGCGGCGGGCGCCGCGGCGCTGCTGTCGGAGCGCGAGCGCCAGGTTCTGACGCTGGTGGCCCGGGGGCTGAACAACACCGAGATCGGGGAGGCGCTGGGGCTGAGCCCGCTGACCGCGAAGACGCACGTCAGCCGGATCATGGGCAAGACGGACGCCCGGGACCGGGCGCAGCTGGTCATCGCCGCATACGAATCGGGGCTCGTGGTCGCGGGCGAGGACTGAGGACGGGCCGGGAGCAGGTAACGATTTCGCGTCGCGGGCGGTTCCCGGGTCCCTCTGAGCCCGGAAAACTGTCCGGAATCGATCGTTCCCAGACGCTCGCACCGGCCCTCCCGTCGCCCTTCACGAAGGATTCACACGGCGTTCCCCTTCGCGGCCCGGAACGCGGCGAGTGGCTGGTCGGAGCCCTTGCGGCAGCCGATCCTTCGCTCCCGCGCAGGGTGAATCCGGTGCCGCTGCGGCCCTCGCGCCATAGCCATCCGCAGCCCTCGCCGCCACTGTGCGAAGCGACAAAGCCGCATTCCCCCAGCCTCAACAATTTGTAGAAGTCGACGATGTTCGTGAGGCGGGTCACGGGCGTTTGATTTCGGTCACACGACGAGACGCTGCTGGTAACACAGCGGGGCTTCGATTCACGTGACTGCACTGACAACCCTGACCGCCAGCGCCGCCGGAGCAGGGATAACCAGATCTCCTCTCACTTACCTACCTCTTGAAGGGCAAGGCAGAGATGGCACGTGTCGCCGCCCGGCTTTCCGACAACGCGAACACAGGAAAGCCCAGCACGCACCCGGTCGACGAGGTGCTCCCCCTTCCCAAGCTCGCGCTGTACGGCTTCCAGCACGTACTCGCCTTCTACGCCGGCGCGGTGATCGTCCCGATCATCGTCGGCAGTGCGCTGAAGCTGAGCCCCGAACAGCTGGTCTACCTGATCAACGCGGACCTCTTCACCTGCGGCATCGCCTCGATCATCCAGGCGTGGGGCATCGGCCGGATCGGCGCGCGACTCCCGCTGATCCAGGGCGTCACCTTCACCGCGGTGTCCCCGATGATCGCCATCGGCCTCGGTGCCGGCGGCGGCACGGCCGCCCTCCTGGCCATCTACGGCGCCGTCATCACCGCCGGCCTGGCGACCTTCGCCTTCGCCTGGCTGCCCGCCAAGGCCTTCCGCACCGTCATGCGGCTCTTCCCGCCGGTCGTGACCGGCACGGTGATCACGGTCCTCGGCATCGTGCTCCTGCCCGTCGGGCTCAACGACGCCGCGGGCGGCCTCGGCAGCCCCGACTTCGGCGACCCCAAGCACTTCGCCTACGCCGGCGGCACGATGCTCTTCATCCTCGTCCTGATGAAGATCGGCAAGCCGTTCCTGTCCAGCATCGCGATCCTCCTCGGCCTGGTCGGCGGCACCGTCGTCGCCTTCCTCCTCGGAGACGCCAAGTTCGGGAACGTCGACAACGCCGACTGGATCGGCGTCACGACCCCCTTCCACTTCGGCGTCCCGAAGTTCGAGTGGTTCCCGATCCTCCTCATGCTCATCGTCATGCTGATCACCATGGTCGAGACGACCGGTGACACCTACGCGGTCGGCGACATCGTCGGCAAGGAGGTCGACAGCGAGACCGTGGCGCGCGCCCTGCGTGCCGACGGCGCCGCCACCGCCCTCGGCGGCGTTCTCAACTCCTTCCCGTACGTGGCCTTCGCCGAGAACGTCGGCCTGGTCCGCATGACCAAGGTCAAGAGCCGCTTCGTGGTCGTGGCCGCGGGCGTCTTCATGATCGTCCTGGGGCTCCTCCCGAAGGCCGCGGCGATCGTCGCCTCCGTCCCGCACGGGGTCCTCGGCGGCGCCGCGACCGTCATGTTCGGCATGGTCGCCCTCGCCGGCATCCAGACGCTCGCGAAGGTCGACCTCAAGGAGGAGAAGAACGCGCTGGTCGTGGGCGTCTCGCTGGCCTTCGCCCTGCTGCCCGCCACGGTCCCGGTGTTCTTCAGCGCCAAGTACATGAACGCCGACCTGTCCTCGCTGCTCAACAGCGGCGTCACCCTCGGCGCCACGGCCGCCATCGTCCTCAACCTGATCTTCAACGGGCTGGGCAAGGACCGGGCTCCCGAGGCGGCCGCCCCCGCGGCCGTCACCCCGTCCCCGGCCGGCGAACCGGCCGCGGAGGCCGCTCCCGCCGACCGCACCGAGTCCCCGGCAGTCGTCCCGGCGCAGGCGGCGGATTCGGACGAGGGCGAGGCCGCCCCGGCGCCGACCGCCTGAACCTGCACCTCCCAAGGGGTGTCGGGGCCGGGCGGGGTGGGGGGGGGGGGGGGGGGGGGGTGGGGGAGGGGGGGGGGGGGGGGGGGGGGGGGGGGGGGGAGGGAGGGGGGGGGGTTTTTCGTC
>NZ_JBVJWO010000007.1:109816-116431 GCF_055602345.1 Streptomyces sp. NPDC037401 | reverse complement strand
CGAGGTGCCCTGACGCATGCGCGAGAATGGACGGCATGAGTCTGTTCCGCGACGACGGCATCGTGCTGCGCACCCAGAAGCTGGGTGAGGCGGACCGCATCATCACGATCCTCACCCGCGGACACGGACGCGTCCGGGCCGTGGCCCGCGGCGTGCGCCGGACCAAGTCGAAGTTCGGCGCCCGGCTGGAGCCCTTCTCCCACGTCGACGTGCAGTTCTTCGCCCGCGGCAGCGACCTCGTCGGCCGCAGCCTGCCGCTCTGCACCCAGACCGAGATCATCGCCCCGTACGGCGGCGGCATCGTCACCGACTACGCCCGCTACACCGCCGGCACCGCCATGCTGGAGACCGCCGAGCGGTTCACCGACCAGGAGGGCGAGCCCGCCGTACAGCAGTACCTGCTGCTCGTCGGAGCCCTGCGCACCCTCGCGCGCGGCGAGCACGAGCCGCACCTGATCCTCGACGCCTTCCTGCTGCGGTCCCTGGCCGTCAACGGCTACGCCCCCTCCTTCGAGGACTGTGCCAAATGCGGCATCCACGGCCCGAACCGGCACTTCTCGGTCGCGGCGGGCGGCGTGGTCTGCGGGGACTGCCGGGTCGCCGGAAGCGTCGTACCCTCGGCAGAGGCCATCGCTCTGCTCAGCGCCCTGCTGACGGGCGACTGGGTCACCGCGGACGCGTGCGAGCCGCGGCACGTCAGGGAGGGCAGCGGGCTGGTCTCCGCCTACCTGCACTGGCATCTGGAGCGCGGGCTACGCTCCTTGCGATACGTAGAGAAATAAGGAGCGCAGCGACATGGCACGACGCGGGATCCTGGGACGCACCCGCCGCGAGTACAAGACTCCCGAACCGCACCCGTCCGGTGCGCGTCCGCCGAAGATCCCCGGCGAGCTGGTCCCGAACCACGTCGCCATCGTCATGGACGGCAACGGCCGCTGGGCCAAGGACCGCGGGCTGCCGCGCACCGAGGGCCACAAGGTGGGCGAGGGCGTCGTCCTCGACGTGCTCAAGGGCTGCCTGGAGATGGGCGTCAAGAACCTCTCCCTGTACGCCTTCTCCACGGAGAACTGGAAGCGCTCGCCCGACGAGGTCCGCTTCCTCATGAACTTCAACCGCGACGTCATCCGCCGCCGCCGCGACGAGATGAACGAGCTCGGCATCCGCATCCGCTGGGTCGGCCGCATGCCGAAGATGTGGAAGTCCGTGGTCCAGGAGCTCCAGGTCGCCCAGGAGCAGACCGTCGACAACGACGCCATGACGCTCTACTTCTGCGTGAACTACGGCGGCCGCGCCGAGATCGCGGACGCGGCGCAGGCGATCGCGCGCGACGTTGCGGCCGGCAAGCTGGACCCGTCGAAGGTCAACGAGAAGACCTTCGCGAAGTACCTGTACTACCCGGACATGCCGGACGTCGACCTCTTCCTGCGCCCGAGCGGCGAGCAGCGCACCTCGAACTACCTGATCTGGCAGAGCGCGTACGCGGAGATGGTCTACCAGGACGTGCTGTGGCCGGACTTCGACCGCCGCGACCTGTGGCGCGCCTGCCTGGAGTACGCCCAGCGCGACCGCCGCTTCGGCGGCGCCGTCCCGAACGAGATCCCGGGTCAGGGCCAGCCGAGCGCCTGAGTCCTGGCGCACCACACGGCAGAGCCCGCGGACAACCGGTGTCCGCGGGCTCTGCCGTGTGCTCGCCGAGGACCGTCAGGCGGCGGGCTTCGCGCAGTCCGCGCAGGTGCCGAAGATCTCCACCGTGTGGGCGACGTTCACGAAGCCGTGTTCCGCCGCGATGGCGTCGGCCCACTTCTCGACGGCCGGGCCCTCGACCTCGACCGCCTTGCCGCACATCCGGCACACCAGGTGGTGGTGGTGGTCGCCGGTGGAGCAGCGGCGGTAGACGGACTCGCCGTCACTGGTGCGCAGCACGTCGACCTCGCCCGCGTCCGCGAGGGACTGCAGGGTCCGGTACACGGTGGTCAGCCCGACGGAGTCGCCGCGGTGCTTGAGCATGTCGTGCAGCTCCTGGGCGCTGCGGAACTCGTCCACCTCGTCCAGGGCGGCCGCCACGGCTGCCCGCTGCCGGGTCGATCGGCCTCGTACTGGCGCGGTATTCGTCTCGCCAGGCGCAGTCGCCACCGGTTCCTCCTCACATCGGCCGAAGGGCCATTGTGCCAGGCCGCCCGTCGCCGCAGTGCTCCACGGGCCGCGCGGCTAGACCTTCACATCGTCCCTCGTGCACACGTCCCCGGCCGCCCGGGCGGCCTTCGCCCGCCTGCGGGCCAGCGGGGCGGACAGCGCCGACAGCACCAGGAAGACGGCGATGGCGAGCAGCACGATCGCGGCGCCGGACGGTGCCTCGACGTAGTACGTGGCGACCGTGCCGGTCAGCGAGACCGCGACGCTGATCGCGATGGCGAGGCCGAGGGTGGCCATGAAGCCGCGGGTGAGCCGCTGGGCGGCCGCGACGGGGATCACCATCATCGCGCTGACCAGCAGCAGGCCGACGATCCGCATGGCGACGGTGACGGTGACGGCGGCGGTCACCGCGATCAGCAGGTTCAGGGCCCGCACCGGCAGACCGGTGACCTTCGCGAACTCCTCGTCCTGGCAGACCGCGAACAGCTGGCGGCGCAGCCCGATCGTGACCGCGATCACGAAGACGGTCAGGATCGCGATCGCCGTGACGTCCTCGGGGGCGACCGTGGTGATCGAACCGAACATGTAACTGAGCAAATTGGCGGTGGACCCGCCCGGCGCCAGATTGATGATCATGACACCGCCGGCCATGCCCCCGTAGAAGAGGACCGCGAGGGCGATGTCGCCGCTGGTGCGGCCGCGGGAGCGGATCAGCTCCATGCCGACGGCGCCGACGACGGCGACCAGCGTGGCCATCCACACCGGGCTGGTCTGGAGCAGGAAGCCGAGGGCGACACCGGTCATGGCGACGTGGCCGATGCCGTCGCCCATGACGGCCTGGCGGCGCTGGACGAGGTACGTGCCGATGGCCGGGGCGGCGATGCCGACCAGGAGGGCCGCGATCAGTGCCCGCTGCATGAAGGCGGGGTTCAGGAATTCCATCAGCTCAGCAGTCCCGTCCGGAGCGGCTCGGCGTCGTGGGCCGCGTGGGGGTGTACGTGGTCGTGGCCGGGCAGGGCGTGCTGGCCCACGGCCTCCGGGGGCGGCCCGTCGTGCACGACGCAGCCGTCGCGCAGGACGACGGCGCGGTCGATCAGCGGCTCCAGCGGGCCCAGCTCGTGCAGGACGAGCAGCACGGTGGAGCCCTCGGCGACCTGCCGGCGCAGGGCGTTCGCCAGGACTTCCTGGTTGCCGAGGTCCACGCCCGCCATCGGCTCGTCCATGATCAGCAGTTCGGGCTCGACGGAGAGCGCCCGCGCGATCAGCACCCGCTGGTGCTGGCCGCCGGAGAGGGCGTTCACCGAGGCGTCGGCCTGCGGGAGCATGTCGACGAGGTCCAGGGCGCGGTCGACGGCCGCCCGGTCGGCCTTGCGCAGGAACCCGAAGCGGGAGCGGGCCAGCCGGCCGGCGGACACGACCTCCCGGACGGTGGCGGGAACCCCGCCCGCGGCCGTGGTGCGCTGCGGTACGTAGCCGATGCGCGACCAGTCGCGGAAGCGCTTGAGGGGGGTGCCGAAGAGGGAGAGCTCGCCGCCGCTCAGCGGGACCTGGCCGACCACGGCGCGGACGGCCGTGGACTTGCCGGAGCCGTTGGCGCCGAGCAGGGCGACGACCTCACCGCGCCGGACCGTGAGGTCGATCCCGCGCAGGACGGTGCGCGAGCCGAGCGAGGCCGTGGCCCCGCGCAGGGATATGACGGGCTGATCCGCATTCGCGGCCGTGGTGGCCGCCGTCGGCTCCGTGGACTGCATGGCTCGCGCCTCCGTCACTGCAGTGGTGGTCACTTGGCGCCGAGCGCCTTCTCGAGGTTGTGCAGGTTCGCCCGCATGACGGCGAAGTAGTCCTCGCCCTGGGACCTGTCGGTGATGCCTTCCAGGGGGTCGAGCACGTCCGTCTTCAGGCCGAGGTCGCCCGCGAGGGTGTCGGCCATCTTCGGGCTGGCCAGCGTCTCGAAGAATACGGTGGAGACCTTCTCCTTCTTCGCGAGCGCCTGGAGGTCCTTCATCCGGGCGGGGCTCGGCTCGGACTCGGGGTCCACGCCGGCGATGCTCTCCTGCTCCAGGCCGTAGCGCTCGGCGAGGTAGCCGAAGGCGGAGTGGGTCGTGATGAAGGTCTTGGAGGCCGTGTTCTTCAGGCCGTCCGCGAACTCGGTGTCGAGCGCCTTCAGCTTGGCGACGAGCTCGTCGGTGTTCTTCTTGTAGTCGGCGGCGTGGCCGGGGTCGGCCTTCTCCAGCGCCTTGCCGACGCCCTGGGCGACCTCGGCGTACTTCACGGGGTCGAGCCAGATGTGCGGGTCCTCGCCGGCCTCGCCGTGGTCGTGGCCGTCGCCCTCGGCGTGCCCGTGGTCCTCCTCGCCGGCGTGGTGCTCCTCCAGCGTGGTCAGCGTGGCGGCGTCGACCTTGGCCGAGGCGCTCGACTGCGCGATGGCCTTGTCGACGGCCGGCTGGAGGCTCTTGAGGTAGAGGACCAGGTCGGCCTCGTCCAGCGCGGCGGTCTGGCGTGCGGTGATCTCCAGGTCGTGCGGTTCGACGTCCGGCTTCGTCAGCGAGCTGACGGCGACGTGGTCCTTGCCTATCTGCTCGGCGAGGAACTGCATCGGGTAGAACGACGCCACGACGTCGAGCTTTCCGCCCTTGCCGTCGCCCGCGGCACTGGCCCCGGAGCAGGCGGTGAGGGCCGCGGCCCCGAGGGCGACGGCTCCGGCGAGGGCGGTGGCGGGTATCAGGCGTCGTACGTTCATGACACTCATTTTCATCAAAAGTGGAAACGATTGTCAAAAGCCCTGGCGGGCGGCCCGGTCCCTCGCGCGGTATAAGGGGAACCGATTTGAAAGTGGGGGTGCGGGCGCCGGTAACCTGAGGCATTCGCCCGCCCGTCGCCCGACCCACACCCCCCACCGAGGCGCTGCGCGCCGACCTATCCGTTTTCGTCCTCGTAATGAAGAGAGCACCGTGGCCGCCGACAAGATCGACACCATCGTCAGCCTGAGCAAGCGCCGTGGCTTCGTCTACCCGTGCAGTGAGATCTACGGCGGCTCCAAGGCCGCCTGGGACTACGGGCCGCTGGGTGTCGAGCTCAAGGAGAACATCAAGCGCCAGTGGTGGAAGGCGATGGTGACCTCCCGTGAGGACGTCGTCGGCATCGACTCCTCCGTGATCCTCGCTCCCGAAGTCTGGGTCGCCTCCGGCCACGTGGCCACCTTCTCCGACCCGCTGACGGAGTGCACCTCCTGTCACAAGCGCCACCGCGCCGACCACCTGGAGGAGGCGTACGAGGCCAAGCACGGTCGCCTTCCCGAGAACGGCCTGGCCGACGTCAACTGCCCCAACTGCGGTGTGAAGGGCCAGTTCACCGAGCCGAAGCAGTTCTCCGGCATGCTGGAGACCCACCTCGGCCCGACGCAGGACACCGGCTCGAAGGCGTACCTGCGCCCCGAGACCGCCCAGGGCATCTTCACCAACTTCGCCCAGGTGCAGCAGACTTCCCGCAAGAAGCCGCCGTTCGGCATCGCGCAGATGGGCAAGTCCTTCCGGAACGAGATCACTCCGGGCAACTTCATCTTCCGCACCCGCGAGTTCGAGCAGATGGAGATGGAGTTCTTCGTCAAGCCGGGCGAGGACGAGCAGTGGCAGGAGTACTGGATGGACCAGCGGTGGAACTGGTACCGCGACCTCGGCATCCGCGAGGAGAACATCCGCTGGTACGAGCACCCGAAGGAGAAGCTGTCCCACTACTCGAAGCGCACCGCCGACATCGAGTACCGCTTCAACTTCGGCGGCTCCGAGTTCTCCGAGCTCGAGGGCGTGGCCAACCGCACCGACTTCGACCTCAAGGCCCACTCCGAGGCCTCCGGCCAGGACCTGTCGTACTTCGACCAGGAGGCCGGCGAGCGGTACGTGCCGTACGTCATCGAGCCCGCGGCCGGTGTCAACCGCGCGATGCTCGCCTTCATGATCGACGCGTACACCGAGGACGAGGCCCCGAACGCCAAGGGCGTCATGGAGAAGCGCACCGTGATGCGCCTCGACCCGCGCCTGGCGCCGGTCAAGGTCGCGGTGCTGCCGCTGTCCCGCAACCCGCAGCTGTCGCCGAAGGCCAAGGGCCTCGCCACCGACCTGCGCCGCAACTGGAACATCGAGTTCGACGACGCGGGCGCCATCGGCCGCCGCTACCGCCGCCAGGACGAGATCGGCACGCCGTTCTGCGTGACGGTCGACTTCGACACCCTGGACGACAACGCCGTGACCGTGCGCGAGCGCGACACCATGAAGCAGGAGCGCGTCTCCCTGGACCAGATCCAGGCCTACCTGGGTGCGCGTCTGCTCGGCTGCTAGCAGCCGCGGCGCCCCTCGGGCGGACGAACCGGTGGGGGGGGGGGGGGGGGGGGGGGGGGGGGGGGGGGGTTTTTTTTTTTTTTTTTTTTTTTTTCTTGGTCTTTATCGCTTCCTGCCACCCCCTAACCAACAACAAAAAAAGCCACAA
>NZ_JBVJWO010000007.1:0-109806 GCF_055602345.1 Streptomyces sp. NPDC037401 | reverse complement strand
TTCCCCCTCTCCCTCCCCCCCCCCCCCCCCCGCCCCCCCGGGAAAACCACCTGGCTCCCCCTTTGCGCAGTGCGCACCGGGCCACCGGTCTTTTTCGTTCCGTACGTGCTCGGCGCCGGGACCCGTCAGGCTCGCAGACCCCGGATGACCAGGGCGGACACGGCCTCGAACTCCGTGACGATCTCCGGGCGCTGCCATTCCGCCGCGTACTGCGGGTCGTGGAAGCGGGCCGTCGCGTCGAAGACCGCGCGGGCGGCGCCCGGGACGTCCTCGGCGGTGAACTCGCCCGAGGCCGCACCCTCGCCGATGATCCGGGCCAGCTGGGAGATCAGCTCGGTCAGATGGGCGTCGACGACCCCGCTGCTCTCGGCGAGCAGGACGGTGTACGTCGCGAACAGCTCGGGGTCGTCGCCGGCCTTGTGGCGCTTGGCCTCGAAGAGGGCCTCCAGCCAGGCCTCGAGCTTGGTGGGGGCCGCCTCCGCCGGGGCCGAGGTGATCTCCTCCAGCCGGCCGACGGTCCGGCCCAGCCAGCGGTCGGTCACGGCCTCGCGCAGGGCGGCCTTGGAGGGGAAGTGGCGGTAGACGCTGCCGTGGCTGACCCCGAGGGCCCGGGCGACGTCGACCACGGTCGCCTTGCCGGGCCCGAAGCGGCGCAGTACCTCCTCAGTGGCTTCGAGGATGCGCTCGGGGGTCAGGGCTTCGGCGGGTGGCATGGGACGACCGTACCCGGAGGTCAGTGCTCGCTGTCGAGGTGGGCCATCTGGGCTGCCGGGTAGCGCTCGCCCGCAGCGGCCCCGGCCGGGACCGCCTCCTCGATCGCCGCGAGGTCGGACGCGTCGAGGGCGATCTCCAGGGCTCCCAGCGCCTCGGCCAGCCGGTCCCGGCGCCGGGCCCCGATCAGCGGCACCACGTCGTCGCCGCGGGAGAGCACCCAGGCGATGGCGGTCTGCGCCACCGAGACCCCCTTGGCCTCGGCGACCTTGCGCAGGGCCTCGACCAGGTCGAGGTTGCGGTGGAGGTTGTCGCCCTGGAAGCGCGGGCTCATCCCGCGGAAGTCCCCGGGGGCGAGCAGCCGGTCGCGGGTGAAGTGCCCGCTGATCAGCCCGCGGGACAGCACGCCGTACGCCGTCACGCCGATGCCGAGCTCCCGCGCGGTGGGCAGGATCTCCGCCTCGATGCCCCGGGAGATCAGCGAGTACTCGATCTGGAGGTCGGAGATCGGGGCGACGGCGGCGGCGCGGCGCATCGTGTCCGCACCCACCTCGGAGAGCCCGATGTGGCGCACGTGTCCGGCCTGCACGGCCTCGGCGATCGCGCCGATCGTCTCCTCGATCGGCACGTCGGGGTCGACGCGGGCGATCCGGTAGACGTCGATGTGGTCCCGGCCCAGCCGCTGGAGGGAGTACGCGAGGAAGTTGCGCACCGCCTCGGGGCGGCCGTCGTACCCGGTGAAGCCGCCCTCGACCGTGCGCAGCGCCCCGAACTTGACGCTGGTGAGGGCCTTGTCGCGGACGGCTGCGGGGGCCGTGCGCAGGGCTTCGTTGATGAGGAGTTCGTTGTGCCCCATGCCGTAGAAGTCACCGGTGTCCAGCAGGGTGACGCCGGCGTCGAGGGCGGCGTGGATGGTCGCGATCGACTCGGCGCGGTCGGCGTCGCCGTACAGCGCGGACATCCCCATGCAGCCGAGGCCGAGGGGGAACACGGAGGGGCCGGCCGAGCCGAGGGAGCGGAGGGGTGCGTCAGTGGTCATGGCACGAGGATGACATGACGGCTGACAGATTTCAATATCTGTCAGCCGTCAGGATGGAAGTGCCCTCGGAGATGCCGTCGGCGGCGCGACCCGGAAGGGGGATCGATAGTATGACTAACTAACGAATATGCGATGCGCGACAATGGGGGGATGACCACGCTCCCCGCCGCCCTGACGATCGGCCCGCACACCGTGCAGCCGCCGGTGGTGCTCGCGCCCATGGCCGGTATCACCAACGCTCCCTTCCGTACCCTCTGCCGCGAGTTCAGCGGTGGCAAGGGGCTCTTCGTGAGCGAGATGATCACCACGCGGGCGCTGGTCGAGCGCAACGAGAAGACCATGCAGCTGATCCACTTCGACGCGGCCGAGAAGCCGCGCTCGATCCAGCTCTACGGCGTCGACCCGGCCACGGTCGGCAAGGCGGTCCGGATGATCGTCGAAGAGGACCGGGCCGACCACATCGACCTGAACTTCGGCTGCCCGGTGCCCAAGGTCACCCGCAAGGGCGGCGGCTCGGCCCTGCCCTACAAGCGCAACCTGCTCCGCGCCATCCTGCGCGAGGCCGTGTCCGGCGCCGGGGACCTCCCGGTGACGATGAAGATGCGCAAGGGCATCGACGACGACCACCTGACCTACCTCGACGCCGGCCGGATCGCCGTCGAGGAGGGCGTCACCGCCATCGCCCTGCACGGACGCACCACCGCCCAGCACTACGGCGGCACCGCCGACTGGGAGGCCATCGCGCGACTCAAGGAGCACGTGCCGGAGATCCCCGTGCTCGGCAACGGCGACATCTGGTGCGCCGAGGACGCCCTGCGCATGGTCCGCGAGACCGGCTGCGACGGCGTGGTCGTCGGCCGCGGCTGCCTGGGGCGCCCGTGGCTCTTCAACGACCTGGTGGCGGCCTTCGAGGGCCGGCCGCAGGACTACTACGCACCGGCGCTGCGGGAGGTGGCCGCGGTCATGCTGCGGCACGCCACCCTGCTCGGCGAGTGGATCGGCGACGAGGCCCGCGGAGTGATCGACTTCCGTAAGCACGTGGCCTGGTACCTCAAGGGCTTCTCGGTCGGTTCGGAGATGCGCAAGAAGCTCGCCGTCATCTCCTCCCTGGCCGAGTTGGACGCTCATCTGAGCGAGCTCGATCTGGATCAGCCCTGGCCGGAGAGCGCGGACGGCCCGCGGGGCCGTACGTCCGGAAACAACCGAGTTGTCCTCCCGGAGGGCTGGCTCAAGGATCCGTACGACTGTGCCGGGGTGAGCGAGGAAGCCGAACTGGACACGTCCGGAGGCTGAACGATGGGCGTGATATGCGCCACGCATGCGAGGGGTTGCGCTCAGATGAGCGCATAAATCGCGGATGCACTTCTCAAAGGGTGGCACTGGGTGCCACCCTTTGTGTGTTCAAGGCTTGAACGCAAATGGATCGATGATCGCTCATCTGGGCGTGGGCAAGCCTCTCCGGGCGTCTCGGCCTTCGGGATGTGAAGGCTTTTGGGGGGATCGGGCTACTCAACAGTTACTTTCGATCTGGTGGCGGACGGGTGGTTGAAGCCGTATGACGACCAAGTGGACGTACCGGGATGCCTTCGATCTGGGTATGTTCCTGGCCGTCAGGGCAGCCACCGAGTCCTCGAGGAGTCGAGACCCGTGTCGGAAAACAAAGATCAGAAGTTCGTCTACGACTTCACCGAGGGCAACCGGGACCTCAAGGACCTTCTCGGCGGCAAGGGGGCCAACCTCGCCGAGATGACCAACCTGGGTCTGCCGGTTCCTCCCGGCTTCACCATCACCACCGAGGCCTGCAAGGTCTACCTGGAGAGCGGCGAGGCACCGGCCGCGCTGCGCGACGAGGTCAGCGCCCACCTGGACGCCCTCGAAGCGAAGATGGGCAAGAAGCTCGGCCAGTCCGACGACCCGCTGCTGGTCTCCGTCCGCTCCGGCGCCAAGTTCTCGATGCCGGGCATGATGGACACGGTCCTCAACATCGGTCTCTCCGACGAGTCGGTCGTCGGCCTCGCCCGCCAGGCCGACAACGAGCGCTTCGCCTGGGACTCGTACCGCCGCCTGGTCCAGATGTTCGGCAAGACCGTCCTCGGCATCGACGGCGAGCTCTTCGAGGACGCCCTCGACGAGGCCAAGGCCGCCAAGAAGGTCACCGTCGACACCGACCTCGACGCCGCCGACCTGAAGAAGCTGGTCAAGCACTTCAAGAAGATCGTGGCCAAGGAAGCCGGCCGCGAGTTCCCGCAGGACGCCCGCGAGCAGCTGGACCTCGCCGTCGAGGCGGTCTTCAACTCGTGGAACACCGACCGCGCCAAGCTCTACCGCCGTCAGGAGCGCATCCCGAGCGACCTGGGCACCGCGGTCAACATCTGCTCCATGGTCTTCGGCAACCTGGGCCCCGACTCCGGCACCGGCGTCGCCTTCACCCGCGACCCCGCCAGCGGCCACGCGGGCGTCTACGGCGACTACCTCCAGAACGCCCAGGGCGAGGACGTGGTCGCGGGCATCCGCAACACCGTGCCGCTCGCGGACCTGGAGGCCATCGACAAGGCCTCGTACGACCAGCTCATGACGATCATGACGACGCTGGAGAACCACTACAAGGATCTCTGCGACATCGAGTTCACCATCGAGCGCGGCCAGCTGTGGATGCTCCAGACCCGCGTCGGCAAGCGCACCGCGGGCGCGGCCTTCCGCATCGCCACCCAGCTCGTGGACCAGGGCCTCATCACCGAGGCCGAGGCCCTCCAGCGCGTCACCGGCCACCAGCTGGCGCAGCTGATGTTCCCGCGCTTCGACGAGGGCGCCAAGACCACCCTGCTCGGCCGCGGCATCGCCGCCTCCCCGGGCGCGGCGGTCGGCAAGGCCGTCTTCGACTCGTACACGGCCGTCAAGTGGTCCCGCTCCGGCGAGAAGGTCATCCTGATCCGCCGCGAGACCAACCCGGACGACCTGGACGGCATGATCGCCTCCGAGGGCATCCTGACCTCGCGCGGCGGCAAGACCTCGCACGCCGCCGTCGTCGCCCGCGGCATGGGCAAGACCTGTGTCTGCGGCGCCGAGGAGCTCGACGTCGACACCAAGCGCCGCCGCATGACGGTCGGCGGGACGGTCATCGAAGAGGGCGACGTCGTCTCCATCGACGGCTCCACCGGCAAGGTCTACCTCGGTGAGGTACCCGTCGTACCGTCGCCGGTCGTCGAGTACTTCGAGGGCCGCATGCACGCCGGCGCCGACGACGCCGACGAGCTCGTCGCCGCCGTGCACCGGATCATGGCGTACGCGGACCGCGTCCGCCGCCTGCGGGTGCGCGCCAACGCCGACAACGCCGAGGACGCGCTGCGCGCCCGCCGCTTCGGCGCCCAGGGCATCGGCCTGTGCCGCACCGAGCACATGTTCCTCGGCGAGCGCCGCGAGATGGTCGAGCGCCTGATCCTCGCGGACACCGACTCGGAGCGGGAGGAGGCACTCAGTGCCCTCCTGCCGCTGCAGAAGAAGGACTTCATCGAGCTGTTCGAGGCGATGGACGGCCTGCCCGTCACCGTCCGGCTGCTCGACCCGCCGCTGCACGAGTTCCTGCCCGACATCACCGAGCTGTCGGTGCGCGTCGCCCTCGCCGAGTCCCGCAAGGACGCCAACGAGAACGACCTGCGCCTGCTCCAGGCCGTCCACAAGCTGCACGAGCAGAACCCGATGCTCGGTCTGCGCGGTGTCCGCCTCGGCCTGGTCATCCCCGGTCTGTTCGCCATGCAGGTCAAGGCGATCGCCGAGGCCGCGGCCGAGCGCGCCAACGCCAAGGGCGACCCGCGGGTCGAGATCATGATCCCGCTCGTGGGCACCGTCCAGGAGCTCGAGATCGTCCGCGAAGAGGCCGACCAGGTCATCGCCGAGGTCGAGGCCGCCACGGGCACCAGCCTCAAGCTGAGCATCGGAACGATGATCGAGCTGCCGCGCGCCGCCCTGACGGCCGGGCAGATCGCCGAGGCCGCGCAGTTCTTCTCCTTCGGTACGAACGACCTGACCCAGACGGTGTGGGGCTTCTCCCGCGACGACGTCGAGGCCAGCTTCTTCACCGCGTACCTGGAGAAGGGCATCTTCGGGGTCTCGCCCTTCGAGACCATCGACAGGGACGGCGTCGGCTCCCTGGTCCGCAGCGCCGTCCAGGCCGGCCGGGCCACCCGCCCCGACCTCAAGCTCGGCGTCTGCGGCGAGCACGGCGGCGACCCCGAGTCGGTGCACTTCTTCCACGAGGTCGGCCTCGACTACGTCTCCTGCTCGCCGTTCCGGATCCCGGTGGCGCGCCTGGAGGCCGGCCGTGCCGCCGCCGAGGCGAAGGGCAGCGACAGCCGCTGACCGGCGCACCACAGACTGCGCCCGGCCCCGGGGATCCCTGACACCCCGGGGCGGGGCGCACCCACTCCGGAACCGTCACAGGCTCACCAGAACCCTCACCGAGCCGGTGGCGGTTCCGGCGCGTCCGCGCCCGGCCGGCGATTAACCGGAATTCACACACCAGCAGGCGGCGGACGGATCCCCACCCGTCCGCCGCCTCCTGTCAATCTGCCGGACACGTCGGCGCATCCCAGTGCGACCGACCGCCAGGCTCCGCAAAGCCCCCCACGGCCTTCGCGAAGCGTTTCCGGTCGCCCCGGAGTGTGCCCGGCGGACTACAGCATTTCGCTTGTCACGCCCCTGCCGAAAGGGGTTTCAACTGTGGCCGAAAGGACGTGGTGACGTCGCGTGACGGTGTGCATACTCATGGGGCGGGGGGATTGCGGTTGCACAGGTGGGGGTTCGGTGCTGCGTATCCATTTCACTGGAGTGGACCTGGCACGGGTGCGGATGGCAGGAAGACCCGATGCGTTGTGGGAAACGATTCTGAGTTTCCATCGATTAAGAGACCGGCGGGATGTCCGACTGTTCGGTGAATGGCGTACGGAAACCCGTACCCGGTTGAATGGTGAAACACGCCTCCTGGGCGCGTTGATACCTACCCGCGGGTATTTCCCGGACTTTCTGACGCCCGTGGAGGGCCGGTACGGCATGGACCTCGGGCTCGACGCGATCCTCGGCACGCGCGCGCCCAGGCTGCGCCGCGAGACGGCCCTGCTGGCCCGTCCGGGGCAGGCGCTGCCGGGGCGGGTGCGGGAGTTCGCCGAGGGCGGCCCGGGGCAGGTGTCCCGGCTGGTCGCGGAGCTGCGCCGGTACCACCGGGCGGCCGTGGAGCCGTACTGGCCGCACATCCAGGCCCAGATCGAGGCCGAGCGGGCCGCGCGCGGCCGGGCGCTGCTCGACGGCGGTGCGGACGAGCTGCTGTCCTCGCTGCCGACGATGATGCGTTGGCGGGCCCCGGTGCTGGAGTGCGACTACCCGGTGGACCGGGACGTGCGGCTGCGCGGGCGGGGCCTGCTGCTCCAGCCGTCGTTCTTCTGCCGCCGGACCGCGGTGACCCTGCACGATCCCGAGCTGCCGCCGGTGCTCGTGTACCCGGCCGCCGCCCAGCTCGCCTCGGCGTACCCGGGCGGGGATCCGGCGCGCCCGGGGGAGGAGTACCGCCAGCGGACCCTGGGGAAGCTGGTCGGGCACACCCGCTCGGTGGTGCTGCGCGCCATAGGGGACGGGGCGACGACCAGCGAGCTCGCCCGCCGGGCCGGCGTCTCGCTGGCCTCCGCCAGCCAGCACGCCTGCGTGATGCGCGAGGCGGGTCTCGTCACCACGCTGCGGCACGGCAACGCCGTCCTGCACACGGTCACCCCGCTGGGGGCGGCGCTGCTGAGGGGCGGCGCGGTCGCCTCGTAAGCGGAAGGGAACGCCGCAAGGCCCCCGCCGGGATCTTCCGGCCGGGGGCCTTGCGTCGTCGGGCACGTGGGCCCGGCACTGGTCCGGCACCGGTCCGGTGCCGGGCGGTCAGGTGCGGAAGGGGCCGGTGACCTCGTACGTGATGCCGCCGGAGGAGCTGCCGCTCGTACCGCGCTGGCTGGAGAAGTACAGGCGGTTTCCGGCCGGGGAGAAGGCCGGGCCGGTGATCTCGGAGGAGGACTGCCCGGTGATCCGCAGGAACGGCGCGACGACGTCGTCCGGGGTGATCACGCAGATCTCCATGTTGCCGCCGTCCTCGGCGACGTACAGGTCGCCGAACGACGAGCCGGTGACGTTGTCGACGCCCGTCAGCGGGGCGCCGCCGCTCACGAGCGAGTCGTCGTAGGCCAGCTCGTAGGTGCTGTTCGTCAGGTTGAGCTGCCAGACGCGGTTGTCGCCCTTGGTGGTGAACCACACGGTGTCGTTGGCGTAGTGGCAGCCCTCCCCGCCGTTGAACTTCTTCGAGCCCGAGACCTGGCTGCGGGTGGCGGTCGGCGAGCCGTCCGGGTCGGGCACGGTCTGCCAGGTGAAGGAGCCGGAGGTGGCCGTGCCGGCCTTGAGCACCTGGAGGGTGCCGGAGGAGAGGTTGCCCCAGGTGGTGGGGATGAAGCGGTAGAAGCAGCCGCTCGACTCGTCCTCGGTCAGGTAGATCACCTGGCGCACCGGGTCGGCGGCCGCGGCCTCGTGCTTGAAGCGGCCCAGGGCGGGGCGCTGCACGGCGGCGTTGACGCCGTACGGGTCGGTCTCGTACACGAAGCCGCGGTCCACCTCCTCGCAGGACAGCCAGGTGTTCCACGGGGTCTTGCCGCCCGCGCAGTTGGTACGGGTGTTGGAGAGGATCCGGTACGCGCCGGTGACGGTGCCCGAGGAGTTGAACTTCACCGCGCTCGCGCCGCCGCCGGGGTTGATCTCGGAGTTCGAGACGTAGATCCAGCCCGAGCCGTCGGTGTAACAGGCACCGCCGTCGGGGGCGTTGTGCCAGGTGTACGAGGTGCCGCTGACGGTCTGGCCGGAGCGGGCGATCACCCTGCTGGTGAAGCCGCTCGGCAGCATGATCCCGTTCGCATCCGCCGCGCCGAGCGCTCCGTACGGGCCGGGGCCGGGCTGGGCGGGCGCCGCGTAGGCCGCCCCGTGCATCAGCGTGCCGCCGAAGGCTGCGGCCGAGGTGCCGATCACGGCACCGCGCAGGAAGTTACGACGTTCCACGGTCACTCCATGGGGGGAGGGAGGCCCCGCGGCCGGCCGGCCGCGAGGTCGCGCGCCGAGGAACATAGGAGTGCGGAATTGACGCCACGTCAACGGGGCGTGTCGTGACGGAATCCGGAGGCCGTCCTTGCGGTTCAGCCTTCGAGGAGGTCCTTGAGGACCCCCAGGCGTTCCTTCCAGTACGTCTTGTAGACGGCCACCGCGTCCGCGTCCGCGAGCTTGGTGTGGCCCACCCCCACCTGCGTCCGGTCCGCGCCCTTCGGGGTCAGGTAGACCGAGATCCGGCTGCTGCCGCCGTCCCAGTCCGCCGTCACCGACTTGCCGGGCCGGTGGGTGCGCAGGCTGAAGTCGGCATGGGGGAGCCAGCGCGCACGCAGGGCGTCGTCCGCGAAGGCCTCGGTGACCCGCTCGGCGGGCGCGTGCACGGTCCGGCTGCCGCTCGCCTGCCAGTCCCCGTCGCAGGACTGCCCGACCTCGCGCAGGCCGCGCTCCTGCTCGTACCCGACGGTGACCGACTGGGCGTACCAGCCGCTCACGCCGTACGCCTCGACCAGGTGGCGGGCGATCTCGGTGTGCGTGCGGCCGGTCGCGCCCCAGGCGTCGAGCTCGGCGAACCACGCGGGCCAGTCCCGGCCGGTCTCCGCGGCCAGCGCCTCGCCCGACAGCTTCTCGGTGATCTTCTTGACGGCCATGTCCCCGACGCTACTGGTTGCGCTCATGTCCTGCTCATCGGCTGCCTGACCTGCGGTTTCGCGGACCTTGCCGGGGTCCTGGAAAATGTGTGCCAGAGACCGATGAGTTCCGCAGGGGCCTGCGGTCTACCTCTCGAAAGCTGCACGACGCCGCACCGCCCGGAGCGCCGAGAGAAAAGAGAAACCGATGCCCGCCACCATGATCTTCGTGAACCTGCCGGTCAAGGACCTGGAGGCGAGCAAGACCTTCTGGGGCAAGCTGGGCTACTCCTTCAACCCCCAGTTCTCCGACGACACGGCCGCCTGCATGGTCATCAGCGACACGATCTTCGCCATGCTGCTGACCGAGCCCAAGTTCAAGGAGTTCACCAAGAAGGACATCGCGGACGCCCGGCGGTCGACCGAGGCGATCATCGCGCTGAGCGCGGACAGCCGTGCGCAGGTCGACGAGCTGGCCGACGCGGCCGAGGCCGCCGGCGCCACCCGGACCCGGGACGCCGACGACTACGGCTTCATGTACTCCCGCTCCTTCGACGACCTGGACGGCCACCAGTGGGAGCTCGTCTGGATGGACCCGCAGGCGGAGCAGGGCTGACGGCTGCGGTCACGCGCGGGGCGCGGCGGCCGAGGTGGGAGCGGTCCGGACCCGGTAGGTGCGGACCGCCACCTCGTCGTCGTCCAGGCAGCGCCCCGATTCGAGGTCGAAGCGCTGCTTGAGCAGCGGGGAGGCCACGAACGGCCGCCCGGCCGCGGAGCCGAGCAGCCCGCGGGAGAGCACCTGGGCCCCGGTGAACGGATCCCGGTTGCCGATGGCGTACGGGCGGCCGGACCGGTCCAGGAAGACGGCGGCCTGGCTGCCGTCGGGCAGCAGCGCGGCCACCCCGCGCCCGGGGGTCACGGCCCCGAGCTCGCACACCGTGAGCCACGTCTCGTCGAGGCACAGTTCGATCGTCATCGGGCGGAGCTTCCTTCCAGGGGGCGGGCCGGCGGGCTGAGGGTGAGCACGGTCAGGTCGGGCTTGACCTGGTCGCGCTCCGGCACGAAGCGCACCGACGGGTCGGGCGCCCCGGGCGCGTTCACGAACGACACGAACCTGCGCAGCCGGTCCGGGTCGTCGAGGGTCTCGGCCCACTCGTCGCGGTAGTGGGCCACGTGGTCGGCCATCAGGGACTCCAGCTCGCCGCACAGCCCGAGCGAGTCGTGCACGATCACGTCGCGGAGGTGGCCGAGTCCCCCCTCCAGCCGCTCCAGCCAGGTCGAGGTGCGCTCCAGCCGGTCGGCGGTGCGGATGTAGAACATGAGGAACCGGTCGATGAGGCGGACGAGCTCGGCGTCCGACAGGTCCTGGGCGAGCAGGTCGGCGTGGCGCGGGGTGGCCCCGCCGTTGCCGCCCACGTACAGGTTCCATCCACCGGCGGTCGCGATCACCCCGAAGTCCTTGCTCTGCGCCTCCGCGCATTCGCGGGCGCAGCCGGAGACGGCCGACTTGAGCTTGTGCGGGGCGCGCAGGCCCCGGTAGCGCAGCTCGAGGTCGATGGCCATGCGGACGCTGTCCTGGACGCCGTAGCGGCACCAGGTCTGCCCCACGCACGACTTCACCGTGCGCAGCGCCTTGCCGTACGCGTGCCCGGACTCGAATCCGGCGTCCACCAGCCGGGCCCAGATCTGCGGGAGCTGGTCCACGCGCGCGCCGAACAGGTCGATGCGCTGCCCGCCGGTGATCTTCGTGTAGAGGCCGAAGTCGCGGGCCACCTCGCCGATCACGATGAGCTTCTCGGGGGTGATCTCGCCGCCGGGGATCCGGGGGACGACCGAGTACGAGCCGTTGCGCTGCATGTTCGCGAGGAAGTGGTCGTTGGTGTCCTGGAGGGCTGCCTGCTCGCCGGCCAGGACGTAGCCCTGCGCGCCGATGGTCGGTGCGAGCGAGGCGATGATCGAGCCGATGGCGGGCTTGCAGACCTCGCAGCCCTCGCCGCCCCGGGCCTCCGCCCGCCCGTGGCTGTCCAGCAGGGCGGCGAAGGAGGTCAGGCGCAGGGTGCGGACGATCTCGTAGAGCTCGGCGCGGGTGTGCGGGAAGCAGCCGCACAGGCCCTTGTCCCCGGCGGCCGGCAGCAGCTGGCCGATGACCTTCACGCACGAGCCGCAGCCGGTGCCCGCCTTGGTGCACTTCTTGACCTCGGGGAGGGTCGTGCAGGCGGTGATGGCCTTCTTGGTGACGTTGTGGCAGGAGCAGATCACCGCGTCGTCGGGCAGGGAGGCCGGGCCGAGGGCGGCCGGGGCGCCTATCCCGGCGGGCAGCACCAGCTGCTCGGGGGAGACGGGCGGTACGGAGCCGGTGAGCGGGCGCAGCAGCCCGTAGGAGTCGGCGTCGCCCACCAGCACGCCGCCGAGCAGGATGCCGTCCGGGCCGACGACCAGCTTCTTGTAGACGCCGGAGCGGGAGTCGGAGTAGACGACGTCCAGGCAGCCTTCGGCGGTGCCGTGCGCGTCGCCGAAGGAGGCCACGTCGACGCCGAGCAGCTTGAGCTTGGTGGACAGGTCGGCGCCGGTGAACGTCAGCTCGCGGCGGCCGGCCAGGTCGTCCGCTGCGGTCAGGGCCATCTCGTAGCCGGGTGCGACGAGTCCGTAGACCCGGCCGTCGGCCGCGAGGGCGCACTCGCCGATCGCGTAGATGCGGGGGTCGGAGGTGCGGCAGTTCTCGTCGACGGTGATGCCGCCGCGCTCGCCGACCGCGAGGCCGCAGTCCCGGGCCAGCTGGTCGCGGGGGCGGACGCCGGCGGAGAAGACGACGAGTCCGGCGTCGACGGTGCTGCCGTCGGAGAGCTTCATCCCGGTGACCGAGCCGTCGGGCCCGGTGACGATCTCCTGGGTGCCCACGCCGGTGTGGACGGTCAGGCCCATGGACTCGACGGTCCGCCGCAGGGCGGCGCCGCCGCCCTCGTCGACCTGTACGGGCATCAGCCGGGGCGCGAACTCCACGATCCGGGTGCCCAGGCCGAGGCCCTGGAGCGCGCCGGCGGCCTCCAGCCCGAGCAGGCCGCCGCCGACGACGGCGCCCTCCGTCTTGTCCTTGGCGTACTCCTCGATCGCGAGGAGGTCCTCGACCGTGCGGTAGACGAAGCAGCCCGGGGCGTCCTTGCCCGGAACGGGCGGGACGAAGGGGTACGAGCCGGTGGCGAGCACCAGCGTGTCGTACCGGAACACCCGGCCGGAGCGGGCGGTGACGGTGCGCGCCTCCCGGTCGACCGCCTCGGCGGGGTCTCCGAGGTGCAGCTCGATCCCGTGCTCCTCCATGAACCCGGCCGGGGTAAGGGAGAGGTCCTCGGGGCTGCTGCCGGAGAAGTACGAGGTGAGGTGCACGCGGTCGTAGGCGGGGCGGGGCTCCTCGCAGAGGACGACGATCCGGTGGGTCCGGCCGTTCACTCCGCGGTCGGTGAGCGCTTCGAGGTAGCGCTGACCGACCATGCCGTGCCCGATGAGCACGATCGTTTCAGGGGTGGTCACGTCAGGAGCCTCCATCGTCGGTGAGCAGGTGGAGCAGCGGATTCCGGGGGGAATCCGGAAGCGGTTCGTCGCTCTCCCAGGTCCGGGCGAGGGCGCCCACGGTGGAGAGCTCGCCGAGCAGCACGCCGCCGACCAGCCGGTCGCCGCGCACGACGACCTTGCGGTAGGTGCTGCGGGTGGCGTCGGCCAGGTGCAGGACGTCGTCGCCCGGCAGGGGGGTGGTCTCGCCGAAGGCGGCCAGGTCGAGCGGCCGGTCGCCCGCGACGAGGGTGAGCCGGGTCAGGGCGCGGGTGCCGGTGTAGTGGCCGGCGCCGGCGGGGCGGGTGCCGGTGAGGACGGCGGCCAGCGCGTCGGCTTGTTCCAGGGCCGGCCCGGCGAGCCCGTACACCCGGCCGTCGTGCTCGGCGCAGTCCCCGATCGCGTGGATGTGCGGGTCGCTGGTGCGCAGCTCGTCGTCGACCACGATGCCCTTGCGTACGGTCAGCCCGGCGGCCTGGGCGAGTCCGGTGCGGGGGCGCACCCCGCAGGCCAGCACGACCAGGTCGGCGTCCAGGCGCAGGCCGTTCGCGAGCTCGACGCCGGTGACGCGGCGGGGGCCGGGGGCGGTGGTGAGGCCGCGGACCCGGCACTCGGTGTGCACCTCCACGCCCAGCGCGCCGATGTGCCGCAGCAGCAGGGCCGAGGCCTCCTCGTCGAGCTGGCGCTCCATCAGGCGGTCGCCCTGCTGGGCCAGGACCACCTGCGCGCCCCGCTCGGCGAGCGCGCGGGCCGCCGAGACGCCGAGCAGTCCGCCGCCGACGACGACCGTGCGCAGGCCGGGGCGGACCGCCTCGGACAGGGCCAGGCAGTCGGCCATGGTGCGGAAGGGGTGCACGCCGTCGGGCAGGTCGCGGCCCCCGGGCTCGAAGAGCCCGCGGAGCGGGGGCAGTACGGGGTTGGAGCCGGTGGCGAGCACGAGGGTGTCGTACGGCAGGGCCGCGCCGTCGTCGCAGTGGACGGTACGGTCGGCCGGGTCGATGCGGACGGCGCGGACGCCGCGCCGCAGGGCGGGGCCGGGAGCCGGGAGCGCGGTGACCTCCGGGCCGTAGCGGCCCGCGAGCACCTCGGCGAGCAGCACCCGGTTGTACGGGGCGTGCGGCTCCTCGCCGAGCACGGTCACGGAGGCGGCGGGGCCGAGGCGCTGGGCGAGCCGCAGGCCGGCCATCCCGGCGCCGATCACCACCACACGCGGTTGCGAGGTCATACCGGTGAGCGTGCGGCGTCGCTGTTTCCCGCGGGGAACCCCCCTGTTTCCCACACGGAACGCTGCCCTCACCTGCCGTGCCCCGGACTGTGAGCCCCGCCCTGCCGCCCCCGGCCCGCCGCGTCGCGGCGGCCCTCGGCACGCGTCCGGCAGGCCGCGCCCGGCAGGTCCGTTAACCCGTGGTGAGGCGCGGCTCAAGGGCGCCTTAAGGATCACCGCGGGGCCGTCGGAGCCGCCTGGCACCCCGCTGGAGCCGCTTAGCGTGGGGAGCATGAAGACCGCCCCCGCGCAGCTCCGCGCCGGGCTGGCAGCCGGTGCGGGGGCAGTCGTCCTGCTGTGGGGCGCGCAGCTGCGGCCCTCTGCCCGCCCCGACGCGCTGTTCGCCGCCGCCGCCCATCTCACCGGCCTCCTCGCCGGGTACGGGATCCTCGTCATGCTGTTCCTGATGGCCCGCGTCCCCGCGGTCGAGCACGGCGTCGGCGCGGACCGCCTCGCCCGGTGGCACGCCCGCGGCGGCCGCCTGGTGCTCTCGCTCTGCTTCGGGCACGCCCTCCTCGCCCTCCTCGGGTACGCCGTGCACACCGGTACCGACCTGATCGCCGCCACCGCCGGGCTGCTCGGCTACCCCGCACTGGCCGCCGCGGCCGCCGGCACCGCGCTGCTCGCCGCGGTCGGCGTCAGCTCCGCCCGCTCCGTGCGCCGCCGCGTGGCCCACGAGACCTGGCGGGGCGTCCACTTCGGCGCCTACCTCGCCGCCGCCCTCGCCTTCGCCCACCAGCTCGCCGGGCCCGATCTCGCGTCGTTCGCCCCGGTCGCGTGGCTCTGGGCCCTGCTGCACTCGGCCGTCGCCGTCCTGCTGGTCTGGTACCGCGGCGTGGTTCCGGTCCGGCAGGCGCTGCGGCACGCGCTGCGCGTCGCCGAAGTGCGCTCCGAGGGGCCCGGGGTGGTGTCCGTGCTCGTCCGCGGGCAGGCGCTGGGCGAGCTGCGCGCCGAACCCGGCCAGTTCCTGCGCTGGCGTTTCCTCCAGCGCAGGCTCTGGTACACCGCACTGCCCTTCTCCCTCTCGGCGCCGGTGCAGGGCGACTTCCTGCGGATCACGGTCAAGGCGCTCGGCGGCCACTCCCGCCGGATCCGCCGGCTCCGCCCCGGCACCCGCGTCCTCGCCACCGGCCCCTTCGGCGCGCTCACCGCGCACCGCCGGACCCGCCCGCGCGTGCTGCTGATCGCCGGCGGGGTCGGCATCACCCCGCTGCGCGCGCTCTTCGAGACCCTGCCGGGCGGCCCCGGCGACCTCACGCTGCTCTACCGGGCGGGCGCGGCGGAGCAGCTGGTGCTGCGGCACGAGCTGGAGGCCATCGCGGCGGCCCGGCAGGCCGGGCTGCACTTCCTGCTCGGCCCGTCCGACGCCGCGTACCAGCCGCTGGCCCCGCAGGCCCTGCGCCGGCTGGTCCCGGACCTCGCCGAACGCGACGTGTACCTGTGCGGACCGCCCGCCATGGCCGACGCCACCACCGCCGCCCTGATCCGCGCCGGGGTCCCGGCCGGACACATCCACTCCGAATGCTTCAGCTTCTGAGGAGCGCCGTCCCGATGGCCCGTCACCGCAAACCCTCCCCGCTGCGCACCTGCCCGCCGAAGGCGCGGGCGCTGCTGGTCTCCGCCCGCGCTGTGCTGGCGGGCGTCCCGCCGCAGCGGCGGCTGGCCGCAGGCCTGGCCACGGCCAGCGCGCTCGCCGCCACCGTGCTCACCACGGCGGTCGACCCGGCCGCCCCCGTCGCCCCCGACCGGGCGCGCCCGGCCGAAAGCTCAAGCGCAGCGCAACTTTCCGGAGATTGATGGACTCTGCACCTAACTGCTTCGTAAGGTCGCGGGCGTGCCCGAGATACCGCTGACCGTCCTGATCCTCCTCTGCCTCGCCGCGGCCGCCGCGGGCTGGGTGGACGCCGTGGTCGGGGGTGGCGGGCTGCTGCTGCTCCCCGCGCTCCTGCTGGGCCTGCCCTCCGGGACCGCGCCCGTGTACGCGCTCGGCACCAACAAGGCCGTCGGAATCGTCGGCACGTCGGGCGCCGCCGTCACCTACGCGCGCCGGGCACCGGTCGACGTACGGACCGCCGTGCGGATCGGGCTTGCCGCGCTGGCCGGTTCGACGGCGGGCGCGGCCTGCGCCGGGCTCCTCGGCCGCGACGCGCTCCGGCCGCTGATCATGGCCGTGCTGCTGCTGGTCGCGGGCTTCGTGATCTTCAAGCCCGCCTTCGGCACCGCCCCGCCCCCCGGCCCGGTCTCGCGCCGCCGCATGGCCGCCGCGGTCCTCCTGGCCGGAGTGGGCATCGGCTTCTACGACGGCATGATCGGTCCGGGTACGGGCACGTTCCTCGTGCTGTCGCTGACGGCCGTGCTCCACCTCGACCTGGTCGCCGCCTCCGCCACCGCCAAGATCGTCAACGTCTGCACCAACGCCGGCGCGCTCGCGATGTTCGCCTACCAGGGCCAGGTGCTGTGGCAGCTGGCCGCCCTGCTCGCGGTGTTCAACCTCGCCGGCGGGATGGCGGGGGCGCGCACGGCCCTCAAGAAGGGCACAGGTTTCGTCCGCGGCGTGCTGCTCTCCGTGGTGTGCGCGCTCGTGGTCAAGCTCGGCTTCGAGCAGTGGGCCGCCTGAGGCGGTCGGCGGGCGCGCCGACCGCCGCCCGTCAGTAGGTGCCGGACAGCCGGGCGAAGACGACGACGTTGCCGCGGTATCCGGTGCGCTCCGAGAAGCCGCCGCCGCAGGTGATCACCCGCAGCTCGGCGCCCGGCGCCGGGCCGTACACCTTCCGGTCAGGGAAGGCCTTCGCGTCGTACACCTCGACGGCGTACACCGTGAACACCGCGGTACGGCCGTCCCGGCGGGCCACCTCGACGGCGTCGCCCCGGTGCAGCGCGCCCAGTTCGTAGAAGACGGCCCGGCCCTTTGCGTGGTCCACGTGCCCGGCCACGATCGCGGTGCCGGCGGCACCGGGCGCGGTGCCGCCGCGGTACCAGCCCGCGAGGTTCCGGCGCTCCGGCGGCGGCACCTGGAGCCGCCCGTCGCGCTGGAGCCCGAGACCGGTCAGCGGGGCGTCCACGCGGATGGCGGGGATCCGGATCCGGTCGGGCGGGGCGGGGGGCAGCGGGGTGACCGCCCGGGACGCGTACTCCGTGCCCGCGGCCCGGCCGGAGTCGGAGCCGGCGGCGGCTCCGGACGTACGGGCGCCGGCGCCGGCGCCCGCGAGCGACTCGCTGGCGGCGGGCTGCGGCGGCTCCTCGCGCACGCCGAGGCCGTTGCCGATCAGCCAGATGCCGGTGCAGACGGCGAGGGCGACGGCGCCGCAGTGGCGGGCGGTGCGGTTGTCGCCGGGCATGGGAGGACCCCCTCGGGTGCGGATGCCGGACGGGGAAGCACGGAGAAGCACGGGGAAGCACGGGGAAGCACGGGAAAGGACGCGGAGGAGAGCCGTCGCCCGCCCGCGCGAGCGGGGGGACCTCGGGGGCGGGCGACGGGGACGGTACCTGCGGACCGCGGGGAGTCCGTCAGGCCTGCGCGCCGCTCGCCCGGCGACGCAGGACCCAGGTACCGCCGACGGCGGCCGCGGCCAGCACGGCCACTCCCGCCGCGATCTGGACGGGGTCGGCGGAATCCTTCGTACCGCCGCCCACGCCGGTCTGCACGTGGCCCTGCGGGCCGCGCTCGGTGACGATCACGTCGCCCGTGGCGAACTTGCCGTTGGCGCAGGTGACTCCGATGCCGTAGGTGCCGTGGCGGGTGTCGTGCGCGACCCGGAAGTGGCCGGCCACCCCTTCCTTGCGGCTGCCGGGCACCAGGTGGAAGCGGCCGCCGCCGACGGTGGTCGCGTCGCCGTCGGCGTTGCCGTGCGGGCCGCACGCCGTGGTGCTGACGGTGACGGTGTCCCCGGGCGCGGCCGACCGCGGCGAGATCTCCAGCGGTGCGAAGTCCCCGGCGGCGGCGAAGGCGGCCGCCGGACCGGCCAGGGCGGCGGACAGCAGGGTGCCGGTCAGCAGGACTGCGGGGCGGCGGCGCATGGATCGCTCCTCCGGAAGGCGCGGGGTCGTGTCTCCGAGGTAAGGCCCCGCGGCGGCGCCGCGCCTTCTGACCCTGTTTCAGATCCGGCCGGGTGCGGCGGATTGGGCCCCGGCGCCGGGGCGTTCGGGCACGTCAGAGGCCCGTACGCGAATTCCGCGGCATCCGGGTCACCACCGCCCCGTCCGGGTGACGCCGCGGCCTCGCCCGCCCGTCACCCCCGCCGCGGCCGGTCAGGCCGCAGGCAGTACGACGGAAGCGCACGCGCCGCCCCCGGTGCGGTTCGCGAGCGTGACCCGGGCCCCGATCACCTGCGCCTGGCCGAGCGCGATCGTCAGGCCCAGCCCGGTCCCCCGACCGCGCTCCGTCGCGCCCGTCAGGAACCGCTGCGGGCCCTCGCGCAGCAGCTTCGCCGGGAACCGGGCCCGCGGTCGGCCACCGTGACATACGGCGGGCGCGGGCTCGCCCCGGGCCAGCCCGCCGGGTGCGGCGCAGCCACCTGCGCAGAGGACTGCGACGAGGGCTCCGGCGAGTGCCGGAGCGGCCGCGGTGCGCCGGGCGGTACGGCGGGGGACTGGGGTCATGGGGGGTCGTCGCAGGGGGTCGGGGGCGCGGACAATCGACCGTAGACGGCGGTCCGTCGCGGACACCGGGACGTCGTGTAACAGCGGCGCATACGATGCGCCGACACACGTGACTCGGGACTTCCGGCCGGGGCCGGAACTCCCGTTGTAACCGAGGGAGGCACCCCGTGACATCGGTCGAACGGCCGGAACCGGCAGTCCCGCCGACGCGATCGCCGGCACAGGCACAGGCACAGGCACAGGCGCCGTCGGTGCTCGCGGTCCTGACCACCGTGGACTCGGCGGACGGGGCCGGGGCGCTGGCCCGCGATGCGGTCGCCGCCCGGCTCGCCGCCTGCGCACGGATATCGGGCCCGGTCACCTCCGTCTACCGCTGGAAGGGCGAGGTGGAGACCGCCTCGGAGTGGCAGGTGCTGTTCAAGGCGACCGCCGCGGCCTACGACGCCCTGGAGGCGTGGCTGCTGGAGGCGCATCCGTACGACACCCCGGAGATCATCGCCACGCCCGTGGTCCGGGGGAGCGCCGCGTACCTGGACTGGGTGGCCGCGGAGACCGCGCCGTGAGCGCCGCTGCCGGACTCCAGGGGCAGCTGCCGTTCTTCGTCTACGGCACCCTGCGGCCGGGCGAGGTCAACCACGACCTGTTCCTGCGCGGCCGCACCGCGGCGGAGGTCCCGGCCCGCCTCCCGGGCGCGGCCCTGTACGACGGGCCGGGCTATCCGTACGCCGTCGAGCGGGCGGGGGCGCAGATCGTCGGCGAGCTGATCACCCCGGTGGCCGTGCGGTACGCCGAACTGCTCGCGGAGCTCGACGTGCTGGAGGAGTACGACGGCCCGGGGCGCCCCGGGAACCTCTACGACCGGGTCGCGCGCGACGTCCTGCTGGCCGACGGCACGGCCGTACCCGCATGGGTCTACCTCGCGGCCCCCCTGCTGGCCCGCCGCCTGGCCCGGTCGGGCACGCCGATCCCGACCGGCGACTGGCTCACCCGCCGCCCCGCCCGGCCGTGAGGCGCCCGCGGCGGCCCGGCCCGGCCGCGCGGCGCACCGGCGGCCGGGGCTACGGTGCCGGGACTGGGACTGCCCCGAGCGGCCGCACGCGCACCGCGCAGACCTTGAACTCCGGCATCCGGGAGACCGGGTCGAGCGCAGGGTTCGTCAGGGAGTTGGCCCGGCCCTCGCCCGGCCAGTGGAACGGCATGAAGACGGTGTCCGCCCGGATCGCGTCCGAGATCCGGGCCGGGGCCACCGCGCGGCCCCGGCGCGAGACCACCTCCAGCGGGGCGCCCTCGACGGCCCCGATCCGCTCGGCCAGCCGCGGGTGCAGCTCCACGAACGGCCCCGGCGCGGCCGCGTTGAGCTCCGCCACCCGGCGGGTCTGCGCGCCGGACTGGTACTGGGCGACCACCCGCCCCGTCGTCAGCAGCAGCGGGTACTCCGCGTCCGGCATCTCGGCCGCCTCCCGGTGCGCCACGGGCACGAACCGCGCCCGCCCGTCGTCCGTCGCGAACCGGTCGAGGAACAGCCGCGGCGTGCCCTGCGTCCCCTCGGGGCAGGGCCAGAACACCCCGTCCTCGGCGGCGATCCGCCCGTAGTCGATCCCGGAGTAGTCCGCCGGCCCGCCCGCGGACGCGCGCCGCAGCTCCTCGAACACCTCCTCCGGGTCGGCCGGGAAACCCTTGTCGGCGTTCTCGACGCCGAGCCGGGCCGCCAGCCCGTGCAGCACCTCCAGGTCGCTGCGCACACCGGCCGGGGGAGTCAGGGCCCGGCGCCGCAGCAGCACCCGCCCCTCCAGGTTGGTCGTGGTGCCCGTCTCCTCCGCCCACTGCGTCACCGGCAGCACCACGTCCGCCAGCGCCGCCGTCTCCGACAGCACCACGTCCGCGACCGCGAGGAAGTCCAGCGACCGCATCCGCTCCTCGATGTGCGCGGCCCGCGGGGCCGACACCACCGGGTTCGAGCCCATCAGCAGCAGCGCCTTCACGTCGCCGCCGAGCGCGTCGAGCAGTTCGTACGCGCTGCGCCCCGGACCGGGCAGCGAATCCGGGTCCACCCCCCACACCGCGGCCACGTGCGCCCGCGCCGCCGGGTCGGTCAGCTTCCGGTAGCCGGGCAGCTGGTCGGCTTTCTGGCCGTGCTCCCGCCCGCCCTGCCCGTTGCCCTGGCCGGTCAGGCAGCCGTACCCGGACAGCGGCCGGCCCGCCCGGCCGGTGGCCAGGCACAGGTTGATCCACGCGCCCACCGTGTCGGTGCCCTTGGACTGCTGCTCGGGCCCGCGGGCGGTGAGCACCATCGCCGACTCCGGCGCGCAGAACATCCGTACCGCCTCGCGCAGCTTCGGCACGGGCACCCCGGTGATCCGTTCGACGAGCTCCGGCCAGTGCGCCATCGCCGAGGCGCGGGCCTCGTCCCAGCCGGTCGTACGGGCCGCGATGAACTCCTCGTCGGTCCGGCCTTCGGAGACCACCAGGTGCAGCAGGCCCAGCGCGAGCGCCAGGTCGGTGCCGGGGCGCGGGGCCAGGTGCAGGTCGGCCTGCTCGGCGGTCCGCGTCCGGCGCGGGTCGATGACGATCAGGGTGCCGCCGTTCTCCTTCAGCTCGGTCAGGAAGCGCAGCGCCGGCGGCATGGTCTCGGCGAGGTTGGAGCCGACCAGGATCACGCAGCCGGTGCGCGGGACGTCCTCCAGCGGGAAGGGCAGCCCGCGGTCGAGGCCGAAGGCCCGCTGGTGCGCGGCGGCGGCCGAGGACATGCAGAAGCGGCCGTTGTAGTCGATCTGCGAGGTGCGCAGCGCGACACGGGCGAACTTCCCGAGCGCGTACGCCTTCTCGTTCGTCAGCCCGCCGCCGCCGAAGACCCCGACGGCGTCCCGGCCGTGGACGCGGCCGGTGCGGGCCAGCCCCTCGGCGACCGCGTCGAGGGCCTCCTCCCAGCCGGCCGGCTCGAGCCGGCCCGTGGCGCGGGAGCGGATCAGGGGCTCGGTCAGCCGCACCCGGGACGAGAGCAGCGCGGGCGCGGTACGGCCCTTGCCGCACAGCGCGCCCCGGTTGACCGGGAAGTCCGGCCGCTCCGCCACCGTGACGCCCTCCGGCGCGGGCTGCAGGTTCATGCCGCACTGGAGCGCGCAGTAGGGGCAGTGCGTCGGGGTGGTCGCGGCGGCGGGGTCCTCGGGGTGCATGGGCCCAGCGTGCGACGCGGGTGTTACGCCCGGCCCCGGCGCACGTTACGCCGAGGACACGCCGCCCTCAGCGTCCCGGACCCGCTCCGGTGAGGCGCCCGGCCGTCATGCCCGCCGTCCAGCCGCCGTCCACGGCCGGCTCCGCGCCCGTCACGTACGCCGCCGCGTCCGACAGCAGGAACGCCACCGCGGCCGCGACCTCTCCGGGTACGCCGACCCGCCCCATCGGAGTGCCGGGGTAGTCGCCCTCGCCCGCCCTGATGCCGACCGGGGCGGTCATCGGGGTCAGCGTCATGCCCGGGTGGACGGAGTTCACCCGGATCCGGGCCTCCGCCAGCTCGACGGCGCCGATCTCGACAGGCCGCGCACGCCCCTTTGCCACTCAGATCGACCGGATCCGGTACAGCCACGGTGAGCACCTCATCGCGCAGTCCGGGGATCCGCTTCGGGTAGCCGCGCACCGTATGACTGTTCGTCACAGGGTCGTGGCGGCAGTCTGCCAGAGCGTCCCCCGCTGTCAGCGCGCCTGCGGCTGCCCGTCGGCACCCGCCAGCGCCCGCGCGACCCCGTCCTCCCGCGGCCCCAGGAAGTGCGGATCGGGGGTGAAGGCCGCGTCCAGCGCCGCCTTCCCCGCGGCGAACACCTCCCGCGCGCCGCCGTAGTACCAGGTCGCGTCGTGCACGTCGGTCACGCCCACGCCGTACGACTCGACCCCGGCGGCCTGGCACAGCGCTACCGCGCGCCGGATGTGGAAGCCCTGGCTGATCAGCACCGCCCGGTCCACGCCGAAGATCTTCTTGGTGCGGACGCACGAGTCCCAGGTGTCGAAGCCGGCGTGGTCGCTGACGACCCGGTCGGCGGGGACGCCGTGCGCGGTCAGGTACGTCCGCATGGCGTCCGGCTCGTCGTACTCGGTGCGGCTGTTGTCCCGGTCACCAGCACCACCTTGACCTTGCCGGTCCGGTACAGGTCGGCGGCGGCGTCGAGCCGGCGGGCCAGGTAGGGCGTCGGCCGGCCCTTCCAGAGCCCGGCGCCGAAGACCACCGCGACGTCCGCGGCCGGCGCGTCCGCGGTCGTCCGCAGCCGGTCCGCGGCCGTCGTGTGCGTCCACGCCGAGGGAAGCAGCGCGATCACGCACCCCGCCATCACGGCCTGAACGGTCCGCCGCCAGCCTCGTATGCCCATGTTCTCCCCCGTGCCGTTCCGTGCCGTGCTGCCGTGCTGCCGTGTGCCGGCCCGTGCCGCTCCGCGACAGGCCGCTGCGGTGCCCGGCGGGCGCTGCCCGCCCGCCCCGCCGTGACGATCTCTGTCCTGGGACGCGCCGAAGCCCCCCGCGGTTTCATCTCCGGGCCCCGCCCGCTTCCGTGAGCAGCCGGAAAACACCCGTCACGCCCGCGCAACCGCAGCGCAACCTCCGCCGGTCAGGATCGGTTCATGACGGAGCCGGTGCACCCTCCCGAGTCGTTTCCCCTGCTCGCCCCCCTTCCCTTCGGCAGCCCGGCCGAGCTGCTCGGCCGGATCACCCTCCAGCTCGGCACCCAGCTCAGCGGCCTGCGCCCGCCGAGGGCCCGGCGGAACGGAGCCCCCGCATGCCCACCCTCGTCGCCGTCGCCCACGGCAGCCGTGACCCGCGAGCCCTCGAGACCGTGACCGCCCTGCTCGACCGGGTCCGCGAGCTGAGCCCGCGGCTGCGAGTCCGGCTCGGCCACATCGAGCTGAACGAGCCGCTCCTCGACCACACCCTCGCCACCCTCGGCGGACCCGACACCCCCGGCGGACCCGGCGCGCCCGGAGCCTGCGACGGCGAGGCCGTCCTCGTCCCCCTCCTCCTCGGCCGCGGCCACCACGTCACGCACGACCTGCCCCGCGCCGCCGCCGGCGCGGCCGACGCCACCGGCCTGCGCGCCCGGGTGGCCGACCCCCTCGGCCCGCACCCCCTCCTCGTCGAGGCCCTCCACGACCGCCTCCTCGACACCGGCTGGAGCCCCGGCGCGGGCGCGGCCGTCGTCCTCGCCTGCGCCGGCTCCCGCGACCCGCGCTCCGCCGCAGACGCGCGCACCACCGCGCGGATGCTGTCCGAGCGCCTCGGCGGCACCCCCGTGCTCCCCGGCTACGCCTCCGCCGCCGCGCCCACCGTCCCCGAGGCCGTCCGCGCCCTCACCGCCCGCGGCCACCACCGGATCGCCGTCGCCTCGTACTTCACCGCTCCCGGCCGCTTCGCCGCCCAGAGCGCCGCGGCCGCCCCCGGAGCCGCCGCCGAGCCCCTCGGCGCCCACCCGGCCCTGGCCCGGCTGGTCCTGCACCGCTACGCCCGGGCCCTGACCCGCCCGTACGCCGCCCCGCACCAGCGCCCCCACCGGGAACTGGCGCCCGCCTGACCCGGTATGGCCCCGCAATGTCGGTGCCTCCGGTTAACGTCGGTGCATGGAAGGCACCGCACGTGAACCGTTCTACGACCCCTCCGCCACCGAACGCTGGGCCACCGAGCCCGACAAGCGGCCGGGACGCACGGCCTTCCAGCGCGACCGCGCCCGCGTGCTGCACTCCGCCGCGCTGCGCCGCCTCGCCGGGAAGACCCAGGTCGTCACCCCGGGCACCCGCTCCCAGGACTGGGACGCCAGCCCCCGCACCCGCCTCACCCACTCCCTCGAATGCGCCCAGGTCGGCCGTGAGCTCGGCGCCGCCCTCGGCTGCGACCCCGACCTCGTCGAGGCCGCCTGCCTCTCCCACGACATGGGCCACCCGCCCTTCGGGCACAACGGCGAAGAAGTCCTCAACGACTTCGCGAAGGACTGCGGCGGCTTCGAGGGCAACGCCCAGTCCCTGCGCCTGCTGACCCGCCTCGAGCCGAAGCGCTTCGTGCCCTCCGACGACACCGGCGAGCTGGTCAGCGTCGGCCTGAACCTCACCCGCGCCTGCCTCGACGCCGCCACCAAGTACCCGTGGGCGCGCGGCGGCCACCCCACCGAACCCGACTCGGTCAAGTTCGGCGCGTACGACGACGACCTGCCCGTCTTCGAATGGCTGCGGCGGGGCGCCCCCGTCGACCGCAAGTGCTTCGAGGCCCAGGTCATGGACTGGTCCGACGACGTCGCGTACTCCGTCCACGACTTCGAGGACGGCCTGCACGCCGGTCACCTCGACCCGAACCTCCTCTTCGCGGACCCCGAGCGCGACGAGATCTGGCGGGTCGCGATCGGCCGGTACGTCCCCGCCGACACGGACCCCGAGGAGTTGCGCGAGGCCCTCGACCGGCTCATGGGCGAGGACTGGTGGCCCCACGGCTACGACGGCTCCGCCGTGGCCCAGGCCCGCCTCAAGGACGCCACCAGCCAGCTGATCGGCCGCTTCTGCATGGCGGCCGAGAGCGCGACCCGTGAGGCCCACGGCCCCGGCCACCTGACCCGGTACGCCGCCGAACTGGTCATCCCGCGCGCCGCCCGCAACGAATGCGCGGTCCTCAAGGCCGTCGCGGACCTGTACGTCATGCAGCGCGAGGAGCAGGAGCGGGTGCGCGCCGACCAGCGCATCGTCCTGGCCGAACTGGCCGAGGCGCTCAGCGCCCGCGCCCCCGAGGGCCTCGACCCCCAGTTCCGCGCCCTCTTCGACGCCGCGCCCGACGACAAGGCCCGCAAACGCGCCGTCATCGACCAGCTCGCGTCCCTGACGGACGCCTCCGCGCGCTCCCTGCACGCCCGCCTCACGACGCGCCGGGGGGTGAGGTGATCGGGCCACTCCCTCTTCACGCGGCACGCTCAGTGCGGGACGCTCGCATGTGCCCGCATGTGGCGCAGAGGTTATGAGGAGGCATCAGGTGGTCGACGCACACCGGACATTTGTCATCGTCGGCGGAGGACTGGCCGGGGCCAAGGCGGCCGAGACGCTCAGGTCCGAGGGGTTCACCGGCCGGGTGATCATGATCTGCGACGAGCGCGACCATCCGTACGAACGGCCGCCCCTGTCCAAGGGCTTCCTGACCGGCAAGGAGGAGCGCGAGTCCGTCTTCGTGCACGAACCGGCCTGGTACGCCGCCTCCGACGTCGAGCTGCACCTCGGCCAGGCGGCCGTCCAGCTCGACCGGGAGGCCAAGACCGTCCTCCTCGGCGACGGCACCGTCGTCCACTACGACCGGCTGCTGCTCGCCACCGGCGCCGAGCCCCGCCGCCTCGACATCCCCGGCACCGACCTCGCGGGCGTGCACCACCTGCGGCGCCTCGCCCACGCCGAGCGGCTGCGCCGCGTCCTGGCCGCCCTCGGCCGGGACAACGGCCACCTCGTGATCGCCGGCGCCGGCTGGATCGGCCTGGAGGTCGCCGCCGCCGCCCGCGGCTACGGCGCCGAGGTCACCGTCGTCGAACCGGAACCCACCCCGCTGCACGGCGTGCTCGGCCCCGAGCTCGGCCGGCTCTTCACCGACCTGCACTCCGAGCACGGCGTCCGCTTCCACTTCGGAGCGAGGCTCACCGAGATCACCGGCCAGGACGGCATGGTGCTGGCCGCCCGCAGCGACGACGGCGAGGAGCACCCGGCCCACGCCGTCCTCGCCGCGATCGGCGCCGCCCCGCGCACCGGGCTCGCCGAGTCCGCCGGCCTGGCCATGGTCGACCGGGCGCACGGCGGCGGCATCGCCGTCGACGCCTCGCTGCGCACCTCCGACCCGGACATCTTCGCCGTGGGCGACGTCGCCGCCGCCCACCACCCGCTGCTCGGCACCCGGCTCCGCGTCGAGCACTGGGCCAACGCCCTCAACGGCGGACCGGCCGCCGCCCGCGCCATGCTCGGCCAGCAGGTCTCGTACGACCGGGTCCCGTACTTCTTCTCCGACCAGTACGACGTCGGCCTGGAGTACTCCGGCTACGCCCCGCCGGGCAGCTACGACCAGGTGGTGATCCGCGGCGACGCGGCCAAGCGGGAGTTCATCGCGTTCTGGCTGTCCGAGGGCCGGGTCCTCGCGGGCATGAACGTCAACGTGTGGGACGTGACCGAACCGATCCAGGCCCTGATCAGGTCCGGTGCGACCGTCGACCAGGACGCCCTGGCCGATGCCTCGGTGGCGCTGGAGGCGCTCACCGGCTGATCCCGACCGGCCCCGCAGGGCTGCGGAGGGGATTGTCGGAGCGCGGCCGTAGACTTCACGCGTGGCAGGCAGGATCAACGACGACGACGTGAAGGCGGTACGGGACGCGGTCCCGATCGACGCCGTGGTCTCCGAGTACCTCCAGCTGCGCAACGCCGGCGGCGGCAATCTGAAAGGCCTCTGCCCCTTCCACGACGAGAAGTCCCCGTCCTTCCAGGTCAGCCCCAGCAAGGGCCTGTACCACTGCTTCGGCTGCCAGGCGGGCGGGGACACCCTCGACTTCATCATGAAGATCGACCACCTCTCCTTCTCGGAGGCGGTGGAGCGGCTGGCCGGCACGGCCGGCATCACCCTGCGGTACGAAGAGGGCGGGTACACCGCCGGCACCAGCGGCCGCGGCGAGCGGATCCGCCTGGTGGAGGCGCACAAGGCCGCCGCCCAGTTCTACGTCGCCCAGCTGGAGAGCCCCGAGGCGGAGATCGGCCGCAAGTTCCTCGCCGAGCGCGGCTTCGACCAGGCCGCGGCCGCGCACTTCGGGGTGGGCTACAGCCCGGCCGGCTGGGACCACCTGACCCGCTTCCTGCGCGGCAAGGGCTTCAGCGACAAGGAGCTCATCACCTCCGGCCTGGCCCAGGACAGCCGCAGCGGCAAGCCGATCGACCGGTTCCGCGGCCGGCTGATGTGGCCCATCCGCGACATCACCGGCGAGGTCGTCGGCTTCGGCGCGCGCAAGCTCCGCGACGACGACAACGGCCCCAAGTACCTGAACACGCCCGAGACGGCGATCTACAAGAAGTCCCAGGTCCTGTACGGCATCGACCTGGCGAAGAAGGAGATCGCGAAGACGAGCCGCGCGGTCGTGGTCGAGGGCTACACCGACGTCATGGCCTGCCACATGGCCGGCGTCACCGCCGCCATCGCCACCTGCGGCACCGCCTTCGGCGGCGACCACATCAAGATCCTGCGGCGGCTCCTGATGGACAACGCCACGGCCGAGGTGATCTTCACCTTCGACGGCGACGCGGCCGGCCAGAAGGCCGCCCTGCGCGCCTTCGAGGACGACCAGAAGTTCGCCGCCGAGACCTCGATCGCGATCACCCCGGGCGGGATGGACCCCTGCGAGCTCCGCCTCGCCGAGGGCGACCCGGCCGTCGCCGCGCTGGTGGAGTCCCGGACCCCGCTCTTCGAGTTCGCCCTGCGCCACATCGTGGCCCGGCACAACCTCGAAAACCCGGCCGGGCGGGCGGCCGCCCTGGACGAGGCCGCCCCGGTCGTCGCCCACATCAAGAACATCGCCATCCAGCACGAGTCCGCCGTACAGCTCGCGGGCATGCTGGGCGTGCGCGACGAGCAGTTCGTCGTCAAGCGGGTCGCGCAGCTCGCCCGGTGGGCGCGCGACCGGGGCAACCGCCCCCCGCAGCCCTCGCGCGGCGGCCCGGCGTACGAATCCGCCCCCGCCCCGGCCGCCCAGCCGTCCGGACCGGCGCTCAACCTCCGCAGCCCCGCCCACCGCACCGAGCGCGAGCTCCTCAAGCTCGCCCTCCAGCGGCCCGAGCTGGTCTCGCCGGCCTTCGACGCGTACGGCGCCGACGAGTTCACGGCGCCCCCGTACGCGACGGTCCGCCAGGCCATCCAGGACGCGGGCGGCGCGGCCCTGGGCACCGACGACTACCTCGCCCGGGTCCGGGACGCGGCGCCGAACGACTCGGTCCGCGCCCTCGTCACCGAACTGGCCGTGGAGGCCATCCACGCCAAGACCGTCGACGAGACGTACGCCGGCGTCCAGCTGGTCCAGGTCCGCCTCCGCGCGGTCGACCGCCGCATCCACGACGTCCAGGGCTCCCTGGCCCGCCTGGGCCCCCACGCCTCCGCCGACCAGCTCGCCGCGGTGCAGAACGAACTGTGGGTGCTCCAGCAGTACGGCCAGTCCCTGCGCAACAGGGGCGCAGCCGCACTCTGACCGGACTTCCCGGACGTGTGTGCGAAGGGCATCGGGTTCGGGCCCGGTGGGTAACCATCCGGTCACGCACCGGACTCAGAAAGTGCTCGCACGCCCCTCGTGGCAGCGATGTGTCGTACCCCACACTGAGTTGCGGTGCCTGAGTCCTCGGAGCCCTGGAGGTCGCCCCCGTGCAGACCCAGACCGTGACGGAAGCCGTGCCCCCGCAGAGGCGGGCGGAGCATCACCCCGAGGCCGACGTGCCCGAGCCCGATCCCGTCCACGAGCCCGATCCCGAGGCCGTTTCCGGGCCGGCCGACGCCGAGGCCGCGGACGAGGCGCCGGTCCCGCCCCGGCGCGCCGACACGGGCGGGCCCACCTCCGACCTGTTCCGGCAGTACTTGCGCGAGATAGGCCGCATCCCGCTGCTGACGGCCGCGGAGGAGGTGGAACTGGCCCGCCGGGTCGAGGCGGGACTCTTCGCCGAGGAGAAGCTCGGCACGGCCCGCGACCTCGACTCCCAGCTCGCCGTCGACCTCGACCGGCTCGTCGTCATGGGACGGATGGCCAAGCGCCGCCTGATCGAGGCGAACCTCCGGCTCGTCGTCTCGGTCGCCAAGCGGTACGTCGGGCGCGGGCTCACCATGCTCGACCTGGTCCAGGAGGGCAATCTCGGACTCATCAGGGCGGTCGAGAAGTTCGACTACGCCCGCGGGTACAAGTTCTCCACCTACGCCACCTGGTGGATCCGCCAGGCCATGTCCCGGGCCCTCGCCGACCAGGCCAGGACCATCCGGGTCCCCGTCCACGTCGTCGAACTGATCAACCGCGTCGTGCGCGTCCAGCGCCGCATGCTCCAGGAGCGCGGGTACGAGCCCACCGCCGAAGAGGTCGCCGTCCACCTGGAACTGACGCCCGAGCGCGTCGGCGAGGTCCTCCGGCTCGCCCAGGAACCGGTCTCCCTGCACGCGCCCGTCGGCGAGGAGGACGACGTCGCCCTCGGCGACCTCATCGAGGACGGCGACGCCGCCTCCCCGGTCGAGTCGGCCGCGTTCTTCCTGCTCCGCGAGCACCTGGAGGCCGTGCTCTCCACCCTCGGCGAACGCGAACGCAAGGTGGTCCAGCTGCGCTACGGCCTCGCCGACGGGCGGCCGCGCACCCTGGAGGAGATCGGCCGGATCTTCGGCGTGACCCGCGAGCGGATCCGCCAGATCGAGTCCAAGACCCTCAACAAACTGCGCGACCACGCCTTCGCCGACCAGCTGCGCGGCTACCTCGACTGACGGCCCGCCCGGCGCGGCCGGCTCAGTCCACCTCGGCGACTGCCTGCGCGAACTGGGCCGCGTACAGCCTCGCGTACGCGCCCTGCGCCGCCAGCAGCTCGCCGTGCGTGCCCTGTTCGACGATCGAGCCGTTCTCCATCACCAGGATCACGTCGGCGTCCCGGATCGTCGACAGCCGGTGCGCGATCACGAACGACGTCCGGCCGTGCGCCAGGCGTGCCATCGCCTTCTGGATCAGCACCTCGGTACGGGTGTCGACCGAGCTCGTCGCCTCGTCCAGAACCAGGATCACCGGATCGGAGAGGAACGCCCGCGCGATCGTGATCAGCTGCTTCTCGCCCGCACTGACCCCCGCACCCTCGTCGTCCAGCACCGTGTCGTAGCCGTCCGGCAGGGTGCGGACGAACCGGTCCGCGTGCGCCGCCCGCGCCGCCGCCTCGATCTCCGCCCGGGTGACCTCCCGCGCCGCGCCGTCTCCGGAGGAATGGCGGTAGCCATACGCGATGTTCTCCGCGATCGTGCCGCCGAACAGCCAGGTGTCCTGGAGCACCATGCCGATCCCGGACCGCAGCTCCTCGCGGGTCATCTTCGCGATGTCCACCCCGTCGAGGCAGATCCGCCCGCCCGTCACCTCGTAGAACCGCATGAGCAGGTTGACCAGCGTGGTCTTGCCGGCGCCCGTCGGGCCCACGATCGCGACCGTCTGACCCGGCTCGACCGCCAGCGACAGGGCCTCGATCAGCGGCTTGTCCGCGTCGTAGCGGAACGCCACGTCCTCCAGGGTGACCTGGCCCTTGACCTCGGCCGGGCGCTCCGGAAGGTCGGCCTCCGGCTCCTGCTCCGGAGCGTCGAGGACCTCGTAGACCCGCTCGGCGGACGCCACACCGGACTGGATGAGGTTCGCCATCGACGCGACCTGCGTCAGCGGCATGGAGAACTGCCGCGAGTACTGGATGAAGGCCTGCACGTCGCCGATCGACAACGTGCCGGTCGCCACCCGCAGCCCGCCGACGACCGCCACCAGCACGTAGTTGATGTTCGAGACGAAGAACATCACCGGCTGCATCAGACCGCTGACGAACTGCGCCCTGAACGACGCGCGGAACAGCGCTTCGTTGGACTCCGCGAAGGCCTCGACGGACTCCTTCTGGCGCCCGAAGACCTTCACCAGCGTGTGCCCCGAGTACATCTCCTCGATATGGGCGTTCAGCGTGCCGGTGGTCTTCCACTGCGCCACGAACTGCGGCTGCGACTTCTTGCCGATCCGCGCCGCGATCACCACGGACACGGGCACGGTCACCAGCGCGACCAGCGCCAGCAGCGGCGAGATCCAGAGCATCATCGCGAGCACGCCCACGATCGTCAGCAGCGAGTTCATCAGCTGGCCCAGCGTCTGCTGGAGCGTCTGCCCGATGTTGTCGATGTCGTTCGTCGCCCGGCTGAGCACCTCGCCGCGCTTCTGCTGGTCGAAGTACGACAGCGGCAGCCGCGAGAGCTTGGCCTGGAGCTCCTCGCGCATCCGGAAGACCGTGCCGTTCATCACGTGGTTCGCCAGCCGCGTGGCCACCAGCATCAGCAGGCCGGCCAGGGCGAACACCACCAGCGCCCACAGCGCGACCGCCCCGACCGCATCGAAGTCGATGCCCTGGCCCGGGGTGAAGTCCGTCCCGGACAGCATGTCGGCCGTGCCGTCCTCGCCCCTGGCGCGCAGCCCCTCCAGGGCCTGCTCCCGGGTGATCCCCTCCGGCATCTGCCGGCCCACGATCCCGGCGAAGACCAGGTCCGTGGCCTCGCCCAGGATCTTCGGCCCGAGCACCGTCATCGTGACGCTGCCGACCACGGCCGCGACCATGCCCCACAGCTTGACCCGGTCCTTCGCCAGTTGCTTCAGCAGCCGCCTGCCCGAGCCCTTGAAGTCCATGGACCGCTGGGCGGGCCCCATCATCATCCGTCCACCGGGCCCGCTCATGCGGCCTCCGCCTCCGTCAGCTGGGAGAGCACGATCTCCCGATAGGTCTCGTTCCCGGCCATCAGCTCGTGATGGCGGCCCACACCGACGACCTGCCCCTCGTCCAGGACCACGATCCGGTCCGCCTCGCGGATGGTCGACACCCGCTGGGCGACGATCACCACCGTGGCGTCCTCGGTCTCGCGCGCCAGCGCCGCGCGCAGCGCCGCGTCGGTCGCGTAGTCGAGCGCCGAGAACGAGTCGTCGAACAGATAGATCTCGGGGCGCTGCACCAGGGTCCGGGCGATGGCCAGGCGCTGGCGCTGGCCGCCGGAGACGTTCGTGCCGCCCTGGGCGACCGGCGCGTCCAGCCCGCCGTCCAGCAGCTCCACGAAGTCCTTGGCCTGGGCCACCTCCAGGGCCCTCCACAGCTCCTCGTCCGTCGCGTCCGGCCGCCCGTAGCGGAGGTTCGTCGCGACCGTGCCGGAGAAGAGGTACGGCTTCTGCGGGACGATGCCCACCGTGCGGGCGAGCAGCGCCGGATCGATCCGCCGCACGTCCTCGCCGTCGACGAGCACCTCGCCGCCCGTCGCGTCGAACAGCCGCGGCACCAGCCCCAGCAGCGTGGACTTCCCGCTGCCCGTGGACCCGATCACCGCGGTGGTCTCGCCGGGGCGCGCCACGAGGTCGACACCGATCAGCACCGGGGCCTCCGCGCCGGGGTAGCGGAAGTCCGCGCCCCGCAGCTCCAGGGTCCCGCGCACGGCGAGCTCCCGTACCGTCTCGGCCGGCGGGACCACGCTGGACTCGGTGGCCAGGACCTCCTGGATGCGCTCGGCGCACACCTCGGCCCGCGGCACCATCATGAACATGAACGTGGCCATCATCACGGCCATCACGATCTGCATCAGGTACGCGAGGAAGGCGGTCAGCGCGCCGATCTCCATGCCGCCGCTGTCGATGCGCATCGCACCGAACCAGACGACGGCGACGCTGGAGATGTTCACGACGAGGATGACGGTGGGGAACATCAGCGCCAGCAGCCGTCCGGCGGACAGCGAGACGTCCGTCAGCTCGGTGTTCGCCTGCCGGAAGCGGTCCTGCTCGTAGGTGTCCCGTACGAACGCCCGGATGACGCGGTTGCCGGTGATCTGCTCCCGCAGCACGCGGTTCACCGTGTCGAGCCGGGTCTGCATCCGGCGGAACAGCGGCCGCGTCCGCAGCACGACCGAGCCGACCGCGATGCCGAGCACCGGGACGACGGCCAGCAGCACTCCCGACAGCCGCACGTCCAGCGCCAGCGCCATCGCGATGCCGCCGACGCACATGATCGGTGCCGACACCATCAGGGTGAACGCCATCAGCGTCAGCATCTGGATCTGCTGCACGTCGTTGGTCGTACGGGTGATCAGCGAGGGAGCGCCGAACTGGCCCAGCTCGCGGGCCGAGAAGCTCTGCACCCGGTCGAACACGGCGGCCCGGACGTCGCGTCCCAGCGCCGCCGCGGTGCGCGCGCCGAAGTAGACGGCTCCTGTGTTGCACGCCAGCTGGACCACGCTGACGCCGAGCATCACGGCACCGAAGCCCAGGATGTAGCCGGTGTCGCCCTTGACGACGCCCTGGTCGATGATGTCGGCGTTCAGCGTCGGCAGGTAGAGGGTCGCGCTGGTCTGCAGCAGCTGGAGCAGGACCAGCAGCGCGATGGGTTTCCGGTACGGGCCCAGGTGGGTCCGCAGAAGTCTGATGAGCACGCGTAGGCTCCGGGTCGGCAAGATCGGGGGTTCACCCCATCTTCGGCCAACCCGGTCGCGGATCCTCACCGATTTTCGCAAAGCCGGTCCAAAGGCCGACCGTGCGTGTGAACCGGGTGGGTCAGAAGGCGCCCGGGTGGATCTGCTCGCGCGTGGCGATGTACTGCTGCCGCACGGCCTGCCAGGCGGCGAGCTCCTCGCCGGCCTCGAAGACCTGAACGGCCGCACCCTGCCAGGCGGGCGGCGTGCGCGGGTCCAGCGTGCCCTGCTGCACCCCCAGCGCCCAGGCGGCCTGGCGGGCGGCGCCGAGGGCCGCGTAGTCCGCGGGCTGCGGCACCACGATCTGCGTGCCGAAGAGCCCGGGAGCCGCGGCCTGGACGGCGGGCAGCTCGGCCGCCGCGCCGAGGAGGAACACCCGGCGGATCTCGACCCCGCGGGTCCGCAGCACGTCGAGCGCGTCCACCAGCCCGCAGAGCATCCCCTCGAAGGCCGCGCGGGCCAGGTGCTCGGGCTTCATCGAGTCGCGGCGCAGCCCGCTGAGGGTGCCTGCGGTGTGCGGCAGCTCCGGGGTCCGCTCGCCTTCCAGGTAGGGGAGCAGGACCAGCCCGTGCGCGCCGGGCGTGGACTTCAGAGCCAGGGCCGAGAGCCCTTCCAGGTCGGTGCCCAGCAGCTCGGCGGTGCCGCGCAGGGTCCGTACGGCGTTGGAGGTGTAGACGACCGGCAGGTGCATGCCCGTGGCGTCCGCCAGCGAGGTGATCATGCCGTCGGGCTCGGAGAGCGCCGAGTGGTGCACGGCCATGACCGATCCGGAGGCGCCGAGCGAGACCACCGCGTCGCCCGGACCCAGGCCCAGTCCGAGGGCGGCCGCCATGGTCTCGCCGGTGCCGGCGGATATCAGCAGGCCTTCGGGGGTGGTGCCGGCGGCCTCGGCCGGGGCGAGCACCTCCGGCAGCATCGCGCGGTGGCCGAGCGCCAGCTCCACCAGGTCGGGCCGGTACGTGCCGGAGGCCGGGGACCAGTAGCCGGTGCCCGAGGCCGCGCCGCGGTCGGTGGTCCGGCGTGCCGGGCGGCCCAGGAGCTGCCAGACCAGCCAGTCGTGCGGCTGGAGGAGACCGGCGATGCGGCGGGCGGCGTCCGGTTCGGTGCGGGCCAGCCAGGTGAGCTTGGCGATCGCCTGCGCGGACTGCGGCACGCACCCGACGGCCTCCGCCCAGGCCTGTCGGCCGCCGAGCGCGTCGATCAGGTCGAGTGCCGCGACCTGGGCCCGCTTGTCGTTGCCGACGAGGGCCGGGCGCACCAGCCCGCCCTTGGCGTCGAGCGGGAGCAGGCCGTGCTGCTGGGCGGAGACGCCTATGGCCTGCACGCCCTCCAGGAGACCGCCGCCCGCCGCCTCGCCGAGGGAGAGCAGCCAGCCCTGCGGATCGGTCTCGTGCGGTCTGGGTTCGCCTTCCGGCTGGGGATGGGGCGCGTAGCCCTGGCGCAGCACGGCGCCCGTGTCCGTATCGCAGACGACGATGCGAGTGAAGGCGGAAGAGCTGTCCAGCCCGGCGACTATCCCCATGCGGGAGATTGTGCCGCACGGGCCGGAGCGCTCGACCGCGACCCGGGGCGGGCTCAGGTGTTGCTGGTGCCCCACTCGTCGTCGAAGCCGTTCGACCGGGCCTTGAGGGAACGGACCCGGTGGCCGAGGGAGTCGGGGATCGCGTCGCCGACCTTGTCGCTCACCGCGGCGAAGGCCTTGCCCGCGAACTGGCTCGCCGACTGGCCGGCCGTCTCGGCGGCGTTGCGTACCGCAGGGTTCTGCGAGATCTCCCGCGCGGACTTCTTCAGCTGCTCGTAGCGCTCGCGCCCCGCACGGGTCCCCAGCACGTACCCGAGGGCCAGTCCGACGGCGAACGTGAGCCTGTACCGCATGCCTGCCACCCTTCGTTGTGTCGGTGCCCGGCTGCCCATCGGTACGTCTGGCGATACCGATTGGCGGAGCACCCCCCTGCTTGCGCTAATCTATGTCTCGCAGCGAACGCACGCCGCCCGGCAAGGCCGGAGGAGCGTCTGTTCGGTGCAACGCAGCAATCCCCTGTAGCTCAATTGGCAGAGCAGCCGGCTGTTAACCGGCAGGTTACTGGTTCGAGTCCAGTCGGGGGAGCGCGATCCCCTGTAGCTCAATTGGCAGAGCATTCGGCTGTTAACCGGAGGGTTGCTGGTTCGAGTCCAGCCGGGGGAGCCAGACGGAAGAGGACCCCCTGCCGGGTCCTCTTTCGCATTTTCCGACCGCTTCCGGGAACCGGGCAGCGCTCAGCGCGGTCTCTCTGAACAAGCGAAGCCGATCATGCGGGGCATCCGAAGCAGGAGATCGTATGAGCGGCTATGCTGCGGCAGACGGCGCGCACACGTGTACGCGCCACGCCGTAGAGGGGCGGTAGCTCAGCCGGTTAGAGCAGCGGACTCATAATCCGTCGGCCGTGGGTTCGAGTCCCACCCGCCCCACTGCGAGCCGCAGGTGCAGAAACGATCGCACCTGCGGCTTTGGCGTTTCTGGCGGCAGGTTGCGGATCCGGGACGCGTGGAGCCGCGGGCGGGGGTCCTCCCGCCCGGGGCTCAGCCGCCGTCCCGTCCCGCTAGACGGCCTCGGTGGCGTCCGCCAGGTGGCGGAGGACGTCGGTCAGGTTCTCGCGGCGGGCGTAGACGGCCCGCTGGCGGTGTGCGCCCGAGCCGTCGCGGAGCAGGGCGGCCAGGGCGTCCGCGGTGTGGTCGAGGTCACCGGCCTCCGCCAGAGCCGGGGCCAGCAGGTCGAGGAGGGCTCCGGCCAGGGTTGCGGCCGGCACCTCGGCGCCGGTGTACGGGTCCAGGCCGTAGCCCTCCAGGCCGTCGTGAGCGGCCCGCCAGCGCGCCAGTCGCAGGATGTCGTCCCGGACCGGCGGCACCGGCTCGTCCGCCTCCCGCAGCGCGGTGGCCACCAGGGCCCGGCCGAGGGCCGCCTGGAGAACGGCGGCGTCCAGGTCGGGGGACATGTCGGGGGCCCGGATCTCGAGCGTGGGCCAGGCTCGCGAGGGGCGGAGGTCCCAGTAGACCATCTTGGTGTCGAGGGCGGCCCCGGAGCTCAGCAGCATCTCCACGGAGTGCCGGTAGTGGGCCGTCGAGGTGAAGTGCGGGGGAAGCCCGGCGGACGGCCAGGATCCCCAGGCCAGTGCCCGCCAGCTGGCGTGACCGGTGTCCCGCCCGTCCCAGAACGGCGAGTTGGCCCCCAGCGCGATCAGCGTGGGCAGCCAGGGCCGCACCCGGTTGGCGACCCACACCGCGGTGTCGGTGTCGAGCGAGCCGACGTGGATGTGCCGGCCGCACCCGATCAGGTTGTCCGTGAGCGCCCCGAAGCGCTGGTACTGCTCGCGCTGGCGCGGCTCGTCGTGGTTGAGGGCGAGCGGGACCTGCCGGGCGAGGACCGGGGACGGGCTGGCCAGCAGCCGGCAACCGTGCTCCCGCGCCGCCTTGGTCAGCAGCCGCCGCAGGCCCGCCAGCTCTGCGCGGAGCCGGCCGGCCGTGCCGGCGACGGGGGTGGCGATCTCCACCTGGTAACGGGTGCCTTCCGCGTGCAGCTCCGGCCGGACCCCGCCGACGGAGGCCAGGACTTCGGGTGCGGCAGGCACCAGCCGCCAGGTGCGGGCGTCTACGAGCAGGAACTCCTCCTCGACGCCCAGAGTGAGGGGGACCGTCCCGGCCTGCCGTACGCCGGTCCCGGGATTGCCTGAAGTGCTCTTGCCAGGTTCGATCACTGCGCCTCCCTGGACATACGAGTCGTTTCATCATGAGCCGCCCAGCGGCCGCAGGCGAACGCCCTTTCGGTCAATCCCGGGTGAACGGCGGCGAGTTCCATTGCGCCTGTTGTGCGAACAGTCCGTGTCCGGCGCCCCGGGGCGGCCCCCGCGATCTCCAAGGGGCCGCGGATCCGTCCGGGCATCCCAGCAAATGAGAACGTGTTCTCGAATGTGAAGCGCCCGGTTACCATCCCGTGTGACTCGAACGACTTCGGACAAGGCAACCCCCGACCGACCGGACCGGCCCGGCGGGGAAGGGGCGGGAGGGGCGCGGCCCCGGGCGCGGATATTCGCCGACCTGACGCCGCTGCGGACCTCCGCGGACTACCGGCGCCTGTGGGTCGGGAACACCATCTCCTGGCTCGGCCAGGGCATGACCGCACTCGCGATCTCGCTCCAGGTCTACGACATCACCGGGTCCAGCTTCTCCGTCGGGCTCGTCGGGCTCTTCTCCCTCGTGCCGCTCGTCGTCTTCGGGCTGTACGGCGGCGCGATCGCCGACACCGTAGACCGGCGCAAGCTCGGGCTGTACAGCGCCGCCGGGGCCGCCGTGCTGTCCGTCGCCCTCGCCGCGGCGGCAGTGCTCGGCTACCACCGGGTCTGGTTCCTGTACGCGGTGGTCGCCCTCCAGGCGGTCTGCTTCGCGCTGATCTCGCCCGCCCGCAACTCGATGATCCCCAAGCTGCTCCCGCCCGAGCAGCTGCCCGCCGCCAACGCCCTCGGGTCCGTCACCAACACCACCGGCATGATGGCCGGCCCCATGCTGGGCGGGCTGATCGTGGGCTGGTGGGGCTACCAGGCGGCGTACCTGATCGACGTGGTCACCTTCGCCGCCGCCCTCTACGCGATGTGGCGGCTGCCCTCCATGCGGCCGGACCGGGCCGAGGGCGCGCGCGGCCCGGCCTCCGTGCTCGACGGGCTGCGCTTCCTCGCCACCCGGCCGAACATCCGCATGACCTTCTTCTCCGACATGTGCGCCATGGTGCTCGCACACCCGCGCGCGCTGTTCCCGGCCGTCGCCGTCCTCTGGTACGACGGGGACGCGAAGACGGTCGGCCTGCTGGTCGCCGCCCCGGCGGTGGGCGCCCTGCTCGGCGGGCTGTTCTCCGGCCGGCTCGGCCGCATCCGGCGGCACGGGCTCGCGATCCTGCTCGCCGTGGCCGCCTGGGGCACCGCGATCGCGGTCTTCGGGCTCACCCGCAACCTGTGGCTCGGGCTGTTCTTCCTCGCGCTCGCCGGCTGGTCCGACACCGTCTCGATGGTGTTCCGCTCGACGATGCTCCAGGCGGCCACCCCCGACGAGATGCGCGGACGGCTCCAGGGCGTCTTCATCGTGGTCGTCGCGGGCGGACCGCGCCTCGGCGACTTCCTCGCCGGCACGGTCGCCGACCTCACCTCGCCGGGCATCGCCGTCACGGGCGGAGGCGTCGCCTGCGTGCTCGCCGTCGCGCTGCTGGCCGCCCGGTGGCGCGCCTTCGCCCGCTACGACGCACGGGACCCGCAGGCCTGAGGGCGGCGGCGGGGGCCGTCGCGGGCGTGACGGCCTCCCTGCCCGTGCCGAAGGCCCTGCGGCTCGAGCCGGAAGGCCGCGCCGCCCAGAACCAGACCTTCGAGTCGCTGACCCTGCTCCCGGGCGGCCGGACCCTGGTCGCGGGCGTCGAGGGCCCGCTCGCGGGCGACGGCACCGACGCGCGGGGCCGCACCCTCCAGCGGATCCGGACCTGGGAGCGGCGCCACGGAGGGGAGTTCGTCCCGGCCCGCCGGTACGCGTACGCCGTCGACCCGGGCCACGGGCTCGTCGAGCTCGCGGCGACCCGGGACGGGCGGCTGCTGGTCCTGGAGCGCGGATTCACGCGGGAGTTCAAGATCACCGCACGGCTGTACGTCGCGGACCCCGCCGGCGCCGCGGACGTGAGCCGGGTCGGGAGCCTGGCCGGGGAGCCGCGGTTGCGCGCGGTCCGCAAGACGCTCCCCGCCGACCTCGACGACTGCCCCGCCCTCGGGGCCCCTTCGAAGCTCCCGCGGAACCACCCGCTCGTCGACGACATCGAGGCCATGGCCGTCACCGGCGCCGACGGCAGCAGGCGGCTGCGGCTGCTGCTCGCCTCCGACGACGACGAGCTCCCGCAGCAGATCACCCGCCTCTACCGGCTGGAGGTCACCCTGCCGCACCGCTCCCGGCGCTAGGGAGTGTCGTCAAAGTGGCGTCGGCCTTCGCCGACCACCCCGCGGACCAGGCCCAGTGCCACCAGGTCCTGGGGGCGGACGCGGAGCTGCTCGGCGGTCAGCGGGGCCTCCTCGGCGGGCCGTTTGAGGATGGCCGCGGCCAGTTCCGGGGCGATCACGGAGAAGTAGCTGTCCGGGGTGGCCCAGGTGTTGCCGGGCGCCGCCAGAGCCAGGGCGCCGCCCGAGCCGCCCTCGCCGATGAGCAGCGTGGTCACCGGGACCCGGGCCGCCGCCACCGCAGCGAAGGTGTCGGCGATCGCCGGACCCGCGCCCGCGTGCTCCGCCGCGGCGTCGTTGGCCGCGCCGGGGGTGTCCACCAGCGTCAGCACGGGGAAGCCGAGCCGGTCCGCGAGCCGGATCAGCCGGGACGCGGTCCGGTACCCGGCCGGGCGGGTCGCGGTGCCGCACTGGGCGGCGTAGGCGACGGTCCGGCCCTCGCGCAGCCCGAACCCGCACAGCATCCCCGGGTCGGTGCCGCCGGCCCGGTCCCCGGACAGCGGCATCCGCAGCTCGAAGTACGCGTCCAGATAGGCCTCGGCGCGCGGCCGGCCGGGATGCCTGGCCTGCTGTACGGCCGCCCAGCCGGTCGCGGGCAGCGGCACGGCCGCCGGTACGGACGGGGGCTCGGCGGGGACCGGCGGCCGGACGGGGGCGGCCAGCAGCCACAGCCAGGCGGCCAGTGCGTCCGGCAGGTCCGCCCGCGGCACCACGGCGTCCACCTGCCCGGCGGCGTACTGGCCTTCAGCGGAGTACGCGGCCGGATCGGCGTCCGCGGGCCGGACCCGCGACCCGGCGAAGCCCACTTGCGCGCCGGGCAGCGCGAGGACGACGTCGGCACCGGCGCCGAGGGTGGCCCAGCCGCCGCCGGTGGTCGGATCCTGCACGACGGCGATCTGCGGCAGGCCCGCGGCCCGGGTCAGCACGGACTGCCGGGCCACGCGCTGGAGCTGGGTGAGGGCGAGCATGCCCTCCTGCATCCGCGAACCGCCGGTGGCGATCAGCGAGACGAGCGGCAGGCGGCGGTCGCGGGCGTGGGTGTACGCGGCTTCGAGGCGGTCTCCGGTGCGCTCGCCGAGCGAGCCGCCGAGGAAGCCGAACTCGAAGGAGATCAGCACCGCTTCGCGGCCGCCGATGCGGGCCGTGCCGCAGACCACGGACTCCTGCTCGCCGGTGCGCGCGGCGGCGCGGGCGCGCGAGGCGTCGTAGCCGGGCCAGCCGAGCGGGCCGTCCGGGGCGGACCCGCCGGGCGGCGGCGGCAGTTCGGTGAAGCTGCCCGGGTCGGTGACGGCGGCGAGGGTCGCGCGGGCGGAACGGCGGCCGGGGCCGGCCGCGGTGCCGTTGCCCGGCGTGCTGCCGCCCGGCGTGGCGTCGCCGGTCACGAGAGGGACTTCTTCATGACCTTGCCCAGATCGTTGCGCGGCAGGGCGTCGAGGTACCGGACCGTGCGCGGCCGCTTGTGCGGGGCGAGGCGCCCGGCCACGTGCCCGGCCAGCTCCTCCGCCGAGGGCGGCGCCTGCGGGTCCTCGGGCACGATCCAGGCGACGACGCGCTCGCCGAGGTCGGGGTCGGGCTCGCCGGTCACGGCGGCCTCGCGGACACCCGGATGGTCGAGGAGGGCGTTCTCGATCTCGCCCGCGCCGATCTTGTACCCGCCGCTCTTGATGAGGTCGGTGGCCTTGCGGCCGACGATCCGGATGTTTCCGTCCCGGTCGCGCACGGCCATGTCGCCGGTGCGGAACCAGCCGTCCGCGGTGAACGCGGCCGCCGTCGCCTCCGGCCGGTTCAGGTACTCCGTGAACAGGCTCGGGCCGCGGACCTGGATCTCGCCGATGGTCTCGCCGTCGGACGTGCCGAGCGGGTCGAGGATGCCGTCGGTCCCGTCGGTCCCGTCGGCGTCGTCAGGTTCGTCGGACTCGTCGACCAGGCGCAGTTCCACGCCCTTGACGGGCAGGCCGACGCTGCCCGGACGGCCGGCCGGGTCGGCGGCCGGGTCGCGCTGGGAGCACAGCATCAGGGTCTCGGTCATGCCGTAGCGCTCGATCACCCGGCGGCCGGTCGCGGCGGCGAGCCGCTCGTGGTCGTGCAGCGGGAGCCCGGCGGAGCCGGAGACCAGCAGGCGGGCCCCGGCCAGCGCCTTCGCGAGCGCCGGATCGTCGCCGACGGCTCCGGCGAGGCGGTGGTACATCGTGGGTACTCCGAAGAGCATCGTCCCGCCGCCGGACAGGGCGCTCGCGACGCCGTCCGCCGAGAACGCGCCGAGGTGGTGCACGGATCCGCCGCGGCGCAGCGGCCCGAGGACGCCGAGCACCAGCCCGTGGACGTGGAAGAGCGGCAGGGCGTGGACGACCGTGTCGGCCCCGGTCCAGCCCCAGGCGTCCTCCAGCGCGTCGAGGCTGGAGGCGAGGGCCCGGCGTGGGAGTACGGCACCCTTGGGCGGGCCCGTGGTGCCGGAGGTGTAGATCACGAAGGCCGGGTCCTCGTCCCCGGCGGCCGTGCGGACCGGTGCGGCCGCGGCGGCATCGCTCCGGACCTCGACGTCCGTACGGGGCAGGGCCGCGAGCCGGGCCGGGAGCCCGGCGCCCGCCGCGGCGAGGACCAGGTCCGGGGTGCTGTCGGCCAGGATGTGGGCGAGCTCCTGCTCTCCGGTCTTCGGGTTGAGCGGCACCACGGGCACCCCGGCCAGCAGCGCGGCCACCGCCCCGACCGCGGTCTCCAGGGACGGCGTGGCCCAGAGCGCGACGCGCCGGCAGCCGGTGAGCCCGGCGGCCAGGGTGCCTGCCGCGTCGGCGAGTTGGCGGTACGTCAGGTCCCGGTCGCCGAAGCGCAGCGCCGTCCGGTCCGAGGGGATGTCCAGGGCGGGGAAGAGGTTGGCCACGGGTTCACCCTACGGTGCCCACGGGAGCGGGAGGGTGATCTTCACGGCATAGACGGCGACCAGTCCGCAGCCGACCCGGAAGGTCCAGGCGCGGGCCGCGGGGGAGATCCTGGACCCGGCGAACGAACCGGCCAGCACGAGGAATCGCTGCCAGGCGAGCGAGGCGAGGAACACGGCTCCGGCGAAGACCGCGCCGGCCGTCCCGCGGGCGAGCGCGGCGCCCTGCGCGGTGGTGAGGGCGGCGCCCTGCGCGGTGGTGAGGGCGGCGAAGTAGAGCGCGGTGGCGGGATTGACGGCGGTCAGGCCCGCGAACCGCCCGAAACTCCGCCGGGCACCGCCCCCGCGTCCGGCACCGCCCCCGCGTCCGGTGCCGTCCGGGCGGCCGGGGTCCTCGTCCGGGCGGTGCTGCCCCGGCGCGGGTCGGTCCCGGCGGGGGGAGCCGCGGTGCGCAGGCCGTGGGCGGCGAGGGCCAGGAGGATCAGGGCGGAGAGGAGGCCGGCGCTCTAGGAGCCGTCCGCCGTGAGCGCCGATTCCCAGGTCAGCGTCGTCCCCCGGGTGCCGGTATCCGTGCGGCCGTCGTCCTCGACCCGCAGCCGGACGCGTGCGGGGTCCGCGTCGACCTGCACCTCGATCGAGGTGACCCCGGTCCGCCGGTGGGCCGCCGCCAGCGCGCTCCGCAGGGCCGCCAGCAGGTCGTCCGCCACCGCGTCCGGCAGCAGCGCGTCCACCGCGCCCGAGAAGTGCACCGACGGCTGGAATCCCAGCAGCACCGCCGCTCCGCCGGTCTCCCGCAGCACCCGGCCCCGGAAGGTGGTCGGCGCGTCCGTCGGCGGCTGCTGGAGCGCGAAGATCGCCGTCCGTACCTCCTGGATCGTCGAGTCCAGCTCGTCCACCGCGCGGCCCAGCTCGTCGCCGACCGTGTCCGCCACCGGCGCCGCCGCCCCGCGCCGCCGGGTCGCGTCCAGCATCATCTCCGTGGCGAACAGCCGCTGGACCACCAGGTCGTGCAGGTCGCGGGCGATCCGGTCGCGGTCCTCGTACACCGCCAGCTGCTCCCGGTCGTGCTGCGCGTCCGCCAGCACCAGCGCCAGCGCGGCCTGCGAGGCGAACTGCGAGGCCAGCAGCCGGTCCACCGCGTCGTACGGCCTGCCGCCGCGGCGGCGCGGCAGCGCGAGCGTGCCGATCAGCTGACCGCCGCTCTGCAGCGGCAGCAGCATGCTGGGCCCGAACCGCTCCCGCACGTGCGTGGTCATCCGGGGGTCGGTGGCCGAGTCCTCGACGAACACCGGCTCGCCGCCCAGCAGCTGTTCCAGCACCGGACTGCCCGGCGCGATCGTGGTGCCGACCAGGTCGCCGGGGTCGTCGTGCGTGGAGGCGGCCACGATCTCCATGCCGCCCTGCGGGGTCGGCTGGAGCACCACGCCGGCCGCCGCGTCCGCCAGCAGCCGCGCCCGCTCGGCCACGCACATCAGCGCGTCCGCGGCCGGGCGGCCGGCCAGCAGGGTCGTGGTCACCGCGGCCGCACCCTCGATCCACCGCTCGCGGCGGCGGGCCGTCTCGTACAGCCGGGCGTTGCCGATCGCTATCCCCGCCTGGGAGGCCAGCACCCGCAGCAGGGCCAGGTCGTCGACCGTGAACGGTTCGCCGCCCTGCTTCTCGGTCAGGTACAGGTTCCCGAACACCTCGGTGTGCACCCGGATCGGCACGCCGAGGAAGCTGCGCATCGGCGGATGGCCGGGCGGGAAGCCCACCGAGCGAGGGTCCTCGGTGAGGTCCGCGAGCATCAGCGGCCGCGGGTCGCGGACGAGCGCGCCCAGGATCCCCGACCGCCCGTCGGGCAGCCGGGGGATCCGGGCGCGCTCCTCGTCCGTCATGCCTGCGGTGATCAGATCGGTGAGCCGGCCGCCGGTCTCGCCATCGGGTTCGAGGACGCCCAGCGCGCCGTACCTCGCCCCGCACAGCTCCCGCGCGGACTCCACGATGTGCTGGAGCGTGGCGTGCAACTCCAGGTCGCTGCCGACGCTGAGGACGGCTTCGAGCAGCATCGGCAGCCCGTGCGGGACGGGTCGCTCGGCCGGGGCCCGGCCGGAGCCGGGCGGGTCCGGCGGTCCGGTCACGCCGGTCATTCGGACAGCGGGTCCAGGACCATGGGGGCGATCTTCCCTTCGAGCATCGCGCCGAGACCGAGCACGGCGCACACGTCGGGCCGTTCCGCAATGGCGACGGGCATCCCGGTGGCGTCGCGCAGCATCTGGTCCAGCCCCGGCAGCAGGGCGCTGCCTCCCACCATCATGATTCCCCGGTCCGTCAGGTCGGCGACCAGGTCGGGCGGGCATTCGCGCAGCACCTTGCCGATGCCGTCGAGGACGGCGGTCAGCGGGGTGTGGATGGCGTTGCGGACCGCCGCCGTGTCGACCTGTACGGAACGGGCGAGTCCGGTGGCCACGTCGCGGCCGTGGATCTCGGTGGAGGCGGGGCCGTGCGGGGTGATGCCGTTGCCGTGCAGGGCCAGCTGGAGGGGGCGTACGGCCTGGCTGGGCAGCATCAGCTCGTGCTGGTGGCGCAGGTGCTGCACGATCGCGTGGTCGATGGCGTCGCCGCCGACCGCGATCCGTTCGGCGGTCACGATGGAGCCGAGCGAGAGCACGGCGATCTGGGTGGCCGCCGCCCCGCACACCATGATCATCGTCGCGGTCGGCTGCTCCACCGGCAGGCCGCAGCCGACGGCCGCCGCGATCAGGGTGTCCACGAGCTCGACCCTGCGGGCGCCGAGCCCGACGAGGGTCTCCACGGCGGCGCGCTGGGCGAGCGGGTCCGCGTCGTGCGGGGTGCAGGCCGCGGCCCGCAGCCGGGGCTTGCGGCGCAGGGCGCGGCGGAGCTTCTCGCCGAGCAGGTGGCGCAGCATCCGCTGGGCCATCTCGATGTCGACGACCGTACCGCCGGAGACGGGGCGGACCACCCGGATGTAGTCGGGGGTGCGGCCGGTCATCCGTTCGGCGAAGGTGCCGACGGCGATGAGGGCGCCGGTGCGGGTGTTGACCGCGGCGACGCTGGGCTCGTCCACGACGAGGCCGGCGCCCTTGACGTAGACGCGGGTTCTCGCTGCCCCCAGATCGACGGCAACGTGGCAGCGGCGCAACTGCTCAAGGCTGACGGTCACGGCGGATCCTCCCGAGACGCTGACGCTGGTGCTGAAAGACCGGCGACCGCCGATCACATTTCGCATCATTTCGGGCAAAGTGGGCGTGTCGCGCGCTGGGGTGGGCCAGCCGGGGGGTCTGACGGTGCGCCGAGCGAGTCGTGAGGTGCTGCACGGGGGTGGTCTTCTGGCGTGTCAGGCAGCACCATTCCGCTACTACTCGCGCGTAACCAGGTAAGGGGGAGGCCGTGCTGACGGTCCGCCAGAGACTGTGCACCCTGCTCGCGCTCATTGCGGCCCTGCTCGTGCAGCTGCCCGCCCAGGCCGCCGAACGGGTGGCCGACACCGCCGCTGAGCAGGCACTGTCCGGCAATCCGGTGGTGTTCGTCCACGGCTACAACGCCGACCCCGGCGTCTGGGGCGAGCTGCGCTCCGACCTCCGGGCCGCCGGCTACCCCGACTCGCGGCTGTTCTCGTGGGGTTACGACACCCACCAGTCGGTTAACGAGGTCCTGGCCGGCCGCTTCGCCGCGTACGTCGACGAGGTCCGCCGCCAGACCGGCGCCGCGCGCGTCGACGTCGTCTCGCACTCCTTCGGCTCGCTCGTCAGCCGCTGGTACGTGAAGTTCGGCGGCGGCGCCGGCGCGGTGGCCCACTGGGTCTCGCTCGCCGGTCCCAACCACGGCACGTACATCAGCTGGGGCTGCGTCATCTGGGACCAGGCCTGCCGCGACATGAGCCCCGGGTCGTACGTCCAGAAGAAGCTGGCTGAGGGCGACGAGACGCCCGGCGCGGTCGCGTACGCGACCTTCTGGTCCGACTGCGACGAGGTCGTCAACCCGGACAGCAGCGTCCCCCTCACGGGCGCGGCGAACACGTACGCCGGCTGCCTCAAGCACAACGACTTCCTCTGGAACGACGGCGTCTCGGCCGGCGTGCGCGCCTTCCTCGCCTCGTAGCCGTCAGGGGGTGCCGCCGGGGAAGGAGACGCGCTGGAGCAGCCCCCAGGTGAACTCCGCCACGCACGGACGGCCGGTGGCCGGGTCGGTGAAGGCCAGCCGCCAGCGGGTCGGGGCCGTGCCCTCCATCGGGCGCACCGGGGCGAAGGCCCGGGCCACCTCGTCCACCGTGCAGGACCAGGGCAGCAGGTCGGCCGCGGAGGCCGGCGACGGGCCGGCCGCACCGGGGGCGCGGACGAGCCATTCGTTCCACACCGCGCCGTCCGGGGCGGCCAGCACCTCGAACCGCAGGTCCGGCCAGAGCGGTACGGGCCACAGCAGCGCCTCGCACTCCAGGTCCCCGATGGTCCGGCGGGCCACCGACACGGGCGGGCCGAGGACGGAGCGGTAGCGGGCGAGCGCACCCCGCGACCGGGGCGAACGCACCATCGCCTGCCAGCGTTTGTTCGCCTCGCGCTGCTCGGCGAGGGAGGCGCCCAGCCGGAGCCGGGCGCGCTCGGCCAGCTCCGGCTGGAAGTCCGCCAGCCGGCGCAGGAGGACGAGCTGGAACGCGGCGGGCCCGAACGCGGCAGGTCCGCGGGACGCGGCAGAGGCAGTCATGGCAGCCAGATTTCCACACAGGATCCTTACAGCACCGGGACACGGTTGTTGCCGGGGGCCGCGTAGCCTGCGGGCGCCATGGACTACTGCCACGCATGCCGACGGCACCTCAACGGCGCACTGGCGTGCGCCGGCTGCGGGACGCCGGCCGAACACCTGACCGCCGCTCCCGAGCTGCCCGTCGTCGATCTGTCGGCCGCGCCCGTGCCGCCCGCGTTCGCGGGCTACACCGGCACGGGTGCCGGGCGTGCCACCGGACGCCGGCGCGCCGCCGCCCACCGCAGGCGCCGCCGCACCGCGCTCACCGTCGGCCTCGGACTCGTCTTCGCGGCCGGCGGCTCGCTCGCCCTGGCCCGGCTGACGGCCGACGACCCGTACGCCGACCGCGCCTCGACCGTCGTGCGCCAGGAAGAGCTCGGCTCCCGGCAGCCGGACGCGCCCGAGACGCCCGCCGGCCACACCTCGCCGCCGTCCGTGCCGTCCGCACAGGCCCCCTCGGGCAGCGCCGACCCGGCCGGGACGGAGCCCGCGGAGCCCGCGCAGCCTGCGGAAACGGAAGACGCGCCGACGGGCGCGCCCGGTGCTCCCCGGACCGCGAGCGCCACCGGGGGACCCGGGGCCGCGCCGGTCGTCCGCGCGCCCGAGGAGCCCGGGCAGCCGGAGGATCCCGGTAGGGACGACAGGGGCACGGCCGGTACGGGCGCCGAGCCGGAGGAGTCCGACGAGCCGGAGGCCGAGCCTTCCGACAGCAGCGGTCCCGAGCCGCGCCCGGGCGGGCCGGGCGGTCCGCCCGCCACTCCGCCCGGCCAGGCGGACCCCACCCCGGAGCCCGAGGAGGAATGCGAGTGGTTCCTCTGGTGGTGCGTCTGACGCGAGCGCCGGGCGCGTACGCGTGACGCGCCTGCCGGGCGGCCCGTGCGCGTGACGTGACCGCGCGCGGGGTCAGGCGCCCAGCATCCGCTGGAGCAGGTCCCGCAGCACGGTCCGCTCGGCCGCGCTGAGCCCGGCCAGCGGCTCCCGCGCGAAGCCCAGCGACGCGCGCAGCTGCTCCGCGGTCCGCAGGCCCTCCTCGGTGGGGGCGGCGAGCTTCACCCGGCGGTCGGCGGGGTCCGGCCGCCGCTCGACCAGTCCGCGGCCCTCCAGCCGGTCCACGATCCCGGTGATGTTCGACGGCTCGCACTTCAGCTTCTGGGCGATCCGGCGCATGGGCGTGGGGTCCACCGCCAGCAACCCCAGCACGCGGGCCTGGGCGCCGGTCAGCTGGTGGCTCGCGGCAGCCTGCTCGTACTCCTCGTGGTAGCGGGCCACGACGGCGCCGATGAGCTCGACGACCTCGAGGGTCAGGGGGTCAGTGCTTCGGGGCATGGAACCAGGCATGGAACCAGCCTACCCATTTACTTGACAACATGAAATATCCAGGGGCATGGTTGTTTCACTTGCTGAAGTAAAACTTTCCGGGAGAGACCCTTCCGGAAGAAAGCGCAGGGAGCAACCGTGTCTGACACGTCCACCACGACCACCGCGTCCACCGCGTCCGCCATCCCCGCCGTCAGCCGCGAGTGGCACCTGACCGCCCGCCCCCAGGGCTGGCCGACCGCCGGCGACTTCGCCCTGCGCGAGGTGCCGGTCGCCGCGCCCGCCGCCGGCCGGATCCTGGTCCGCAACCTGCACATGTCGGTGGACCCGTACATGCGCGGCCGGATGAACGACACGAAGTCGTACATCCCGCCCTTCCAGCTCGACGCCCCCATGGACGGCGGCGCGGTCGGCGAGGTCGTGGCCTCCGCCGCCGAGGGCTTCGAGGTGGGCGACCACGTGCTGCACGGCCTGGGCTGGCGCGAGTACGCCGACGTGGACGCGAAGCACGCGACCAAGGTCGACGGCTCGCTCGCGCCCCTCTCCGCGTACCTGGGCGTGCTCGGCATGCCGGGCCTGACCGCCTACGCCGGCCTCTTCGAGACCGCCTCCTTCAAGGAGGGCGACGCGGTCTTCGTCTCCGGCGCCGCCGGTGCGGTCGGCAGCCTCGTCGGCCAGTTCGCGAAGATCAAGGGCGCGTCCCGGGTGATCGGCTCCGCCGGCTCGGACGACAAGGTCAAGCTCCTGACCGGCAAGTACGGCTTCGACGCCGCGTTCAACTACAAGAACGGCCCGGTCGCCGGCCAGCTGCGCGAGGCCGCGCCCGAGGGCATCGACGTGTACTTCGACAACGTCGGCGGAGACCACCTGGAGGCGGCCATCGGCTCGCTGAAGGTGCACGGCCGGGCCACCCTGTGCGGGGCGATAGCGCAGTACAACGAGACCGAGCCGGTCCCCGGCCCGTCCAACCTCGTCGCGGTGATCGGCAAGCGCCTGCGCCTGCAGGGCATCCTCGTGGGCGACCACGCCGGCATCCAGCAGCAGTTCGTCCAGGACGTCGCCGGATGGCTGCGCTCCGGCGAGCTGACGTACGACGAGACGGTCGTCGAGGGCATCGAGAACGGCGTCGAGGCCTTCCTCGGCCTGCTCCGCGGGGACAACACCGGAAAGATGATCGTTTCTTTCACCCGGTAGGCTCACCCCAGGCCGTCGCGATCGTGGGCGCGAGTCGCGGCGACAACCAGGAGGATCGTCTTACATGTCCATCCAGCAGTCCGACGTTCTGTACACCGCCGTCGCCACCGCCGAGAACGGCCGCGACGGCCGCGTCGCCAGCGACGACGGCCAGCTCGACGTCGTCGTCAACCCGCCGAAGGCCATGGGCGGAAGCGGCGCCGGCACCAACCCGGAGCAGCTGTTCGCCGCCGGCTACAGCGCCTGCTTCCAGGGTGCCCTGGGCGTCGTCGCCCGCAACGAGAACGCCGACATCTCCGGCGCCACCGTGACCGCCGAGGTGGGCATCGGCAAGAACGACGACGGCTTCGGCATCATCGTCAAGATCGTCGCCTCCATCCCGGCCGTGGACCAGGAGCGCGCCAAGGACCTGGTCGAGAAGGCCCACCAGGTGTGCCCGTACTCCAAGGCCACCCGCGGCAACATCGCCGTCGAGCTGTCCGTCGTCTGACACGGCGCGCACGGCACGCACAGCGCGCACAGCGTGCGCAGTACGCACGGCTGAAGGTCGCACCCCCCGCGTTCAGGGGGGTGCGGCCTTCGTCGTACGCACCCCCTAAGCTGGCCCGATGCGTGATCTCGTGGGGGGTTTCCGGTACCTGGCGGCCGGACAGAGGTGGGTGGTCGGACACGGCAGATGGCTGGGGTTCGGCCTGCTGCCCGGACTGGTCTCCCTGCTCCTCTACGCCGGGGCGCTCGTCGGGCTCGGCTACGGCGCCGACGACCTCACCGCCTGGGCGACGCCCTTCGCCGACGACTGGTCCGCGCCCTGGTCGGGCCTGTTCCGGGGCTTCCTGACCGCCCTGGTGTTCTGCCTGGGCCTCTTCCTCGCCGTGATCACCTTCACCGCGGTGACCCTGCTGATCGGCCAGCCCTTCTACGAGTCCCTGTCCGAGCAGGTCGACCGGGCCGAGGGCGGTGCGGTCCCGGAGTCGGGCCTGCCGCTCTGGCGGGAACTGTGGATCTCGGGGCGCGACAGCCTGCGGATCCTCGTCCGCGTCGTGCTGTACGGCGCCGTGCTCTTCGCCCTCGGCTTCGTCCCCGTCATCGGCCAGACCGTGGTCCCGGCCCTCGGCTTCGCCGTCTCCGGCTTCTTCCTCGCCCACGAGCTCACCGCGGTCGCCCTCCAGCGCCGCAAGATCGACCTCGCCGAGCGGCTGGAGCTGCTGCGCGGCCGCCGGATGCTCGCCCTCGGCTTCGGCGTACCGCTGGTGCTGGCCTTCCTGGTCCCGCTCGTCGCCGTCTTCCTGATGCCCGGCGCCGTCGCCGGGGCCACCCTGCTGGCCCGCGACCTCACCGGCGAGAAGACGGACGGCGAGGCCGGAAGCGAGCCCGAGGCGGCCGGCGAGCCCGAGGCGGCCGGCGGGCCGGTCGGCGGCTGACGCCGGGCAGCCCCACCACCCTCTCCTGAAGGGGACGGCCTAGCCGACCTCGGCGGTGACCACCGTGGGCGTACGGTCGTCCGCCTCGGCGAGGAGGGCGCCGCCCGGTGCCCAGACGGCCGAGCGGCCGCAGCCCGTCCAGGGGCCCGCGGGGCCCACGTGGTTGGCGAGGACCACGTACATGCCGTCGTCCGCGGCGATGCGGGGGTAGACCGCGGCCCGCTCGTGCAGGCCGCCGCCCGTGCCGTACAGCGAACTGGCCAGGTGCACCCGGCAGCCGTCCGCGGCGCCGCGCGCGGTGAGCTCCGGGAAGTGGTTGTCGTAGCAGACCGCCAGGGCGAAGGAGAGCCCGCCGAAGTCGAACCGCCCGTCGTGCCCGCCGGCCGCGAAGGCCCCGCACTCGTGCCCGTACAGGTGCTGCTTGGCGTACGTCGTGATCAGGCCGCCGTCCGGGCCGAAGACCAGCGATCCGATGGCGGGCAGCGGTCCGTCCGTGCGGACGGCGCAGTTGACCACGGTGGCGATCCCGCTCGCCCGCAGCGGGTCCAGCCGCGGGTCGTCCGCGTCCACCCACAGGCCGGGGTCCTGCGCCAGCAAGCCGAGCTCGTACCCGGTGAGCGCGAACTCGGGGAGGACCACCAGCTCGGCGCCCTCCTCGCGGGCCCGGCCGGCCAGGCGGGCCGACTGCCCGACGTTGGCGGCCACGTCCCCGGGCACGCAGGTCAGTTGGGCTGCGGCGATCTTCACGGCGTGGCCGGGGTGCCGTGGAGCAGGGTCAGGAACGCGCGGAAGGCCGACGGCATGTCGACGGCGTCCGGAGCCAGCAGCCACTGGTACTGCAAGCCGTCCAGTACGGCCACCAGAAGCGGCGCCGCGGCCTCCGGTGACAGGCCCGAGGGCAGCCGTTCGCCGAACTCCGCCCGCAGCACCGTCGCCATCTCCGCACGTACCTGGGCGTACCGGCTGGTGAAGAACTCCCGCGCCGGGTGCCCGTCCGTGACGCTCTCGCCCAGCAGTGCCGAGAAGGTCTGCACGATGCCCGGACGCATGGCGTTGTACTCCACGAGCGAGGCGAGCAGGTCCAGCCGCCAGGTCCCGGCGGCCGAGCGGGAGCCGCCGCCGGTGTCCCAGCGGTCCCGCTCCTCCAGCACCGCGACGAGCAGCGCCTCCTTGGTCGGGTAGTAGTGCAGCACCCCCTGCTGGGTCAGTCCCACCCGCTCCGCCACCGCGGCCAGCGACGCGCCCCGGTAGCCGCGCTCCGCGATGACCTCCAGCGCCGCGTGCAGGATCTCGCCGCGCCGCTCCTCGCTCCTGGCCCTGGCCATCCGACCCCGTACCCCTCCCGCTCGCCCTCGTCAGAAGGACCGTACGACATCCGGACACCACACAGGAATGTCACGAAGAGATAACGAAACCTACCGCCCTACAGGTAAACGCGCCACGATGGGGGCACCCGCACCGCACTCACCGAGGAGGCACGGCCGTGGCAGGCGCGAATCCCCACCGGTCCCCCCAGCACACCGAGGCCACCCCCCACACCGATCCCGGCCGGGCCGACCGGGCCCGCACGGACGCCGTCGAGGCGGCGCTCGGCAAACTCGACCTCGACACCAAGGCGCGGCTGCTCGCCGGGCAGGACATGTGGTCCCTGCCCGCACTCCCCGAGATCGGGCTGCAGTCCCTGGTCATGTCCGACGGGCCGATCGGCGTCCGCGGCGTCCGCTGGACCGCCGACGACCCGTCCATCGCCCTCCCCTCGCCTACCGCCCTCGCCGCCACCTGGGATCCCGCCCTGGCCCGCCGGGCCGGGCGCCTCCTCGCGCAGGAAGCCCGCCGCAAGGGCGTCCACGTCCTCCTCGCGCCCACCGTCAACCTCCACCGCTCGCCGCTCGGCGGCCGCCACTTCGAGTGCTACTCCGAAGACCCGTACCTGACCGGCGAGATCGGCTCCGGCTACGTGAACGGCGTCCAGGAGGGCGGCGTCGGCACCACCGTCAAGCACTTCGTCGGCAACGACGCCGAAACCGACCGCTTCACCGTCGACAACACCATCGCCCCGCGCCCCCTGCGCGAGCTCTACCTGGCCCCCTTCGAGGCGATCGTCGAAAACGCCCACCCCTGGGGCATCATGACCGCGTACAACCAGGTCAACGGCCGCACCATGACCGAACACCGCTACCTCGTCAACGACGTCCTGCGCGGCGAGTGGGGCTTCGACGGCTTCAACGTCTCCGACTGGATGGCCGCCCGCTCCACCACCGGCGACCTCGACGGCGGCCTCGACGTCGCCATGCCCGGCCCCTCGACGGTCTACGGACCCGCGCTCGCCGAGGCCGTCCGGTCCGGCGAGGCCGACGAGTCCGCCGTCGACCAGGCCGTACGCAACGTCCTGCGGCTCGCCGCCCGCGTCGGCGTCCTCGACGGCGCCCCGCCCGCGGTCACCGACCTCCCGGCCCCCGTCGACGGCGAGGCACTGGCCCGCGAGATCGCCCGCCGCTCCTTCGTGCTCGTCCGCAACGAACGCGCCGCCCTGCCGCTGCGCCCGGGCGGCACCGTCGCCCTCAGCGGCGCCGCAGCCCGCGACGCGCGCGTCCTCGGCGGCGGCTCCGCCACCGTCTTCCCCGCCCGCGTCGTCTCCCCGCTCGACGGCCTCACCGCCGCCCTCCCGCCCGGCGCGCTGACCTACACAGTCGGCGCCGACCCCAGCGACGAACTCACCCCCGCCGACAAGGGCTTCGAGCTGCGCGCGACCTGCCGCGACGCCTCCGGGACCGTGCTCGGCGAGGGCACCCTGCCCACGGGGCAGGTGCAGTGGATCGGGGAGGACCTCCCGGCCGGCGCCACGTACGACACGCTGGCGAGCATCGAGGTCACCGGCACCTTCGTGCCCCGCGAGAGCGGCGAGCACGCCTTCGGCACCCGCGGCCTCGGCGCCTTCACCCTCACCGTCGGCGGCGAGCGGCTGTGGGAGGGCGTCCAGGAGATGGGCGACGAAGCCGACCCGTTCGAGGCGTTCTTCGGCGCGCCCAGCGAGCGCGGGCGCATCACCCTGGCCGCGGGCGAGCCCGTCGAGGTCTCCCTGCTCTACCGGGTCCCCGACATGTCCGCCGCCCCGCTCAAGGCGGTCACGTTCTCGCTGCTGCACCTCGGCCCGCGCCTGCCGGCCGGGGAGCTGATCGCGGAAGCCGTCGAGGCCGCCCGCGGCGCCGGCACCGCGGTCGTGGTCGTCGCCACCACCGAGCGCGTCGAGTCCGAGGGCTTCGACCGCAAGGACCTCGCCCTGCCCGGCCGCCAGGACGACCTGGTCCGGGCCGTGGCCGCCGTCAACCCGAACACCGTCGTGGTCGTCAACGCCGGATCCCCGGTGGAACTGCCCTGGCGGGACGAGGTCGCCGCCGTGCTCCTGACGTGGTTCCCCGGGCAGGAGGGCGGCGCCGCCCTCGCCGACGTCCTGCTCGGCGACGCGGAGCCCGGCGGCCGGCTGCCCACCACCTGGCCGGCCCGCCTCGCCGACGCGCCCGTCACCGACGTCACCCCGGCCGCCGGCCGCCTCGACTACCGCGAGGGCATCCACATCGGCTACCGGGCCTACGAGAAGGAGGGCGTGACCCCCGCCTACCCCTTCGGCCACGGCCTCGGCTACACCGACTGGGCCTACGAATCCCTCGAGGTCACCGGCGACGCGGCCCGCGTCCGCGTCCGCAACACCGGCGCGCGGCCCGGCCGCGAGGTGGTGCAGGTCTACCTGGCCCCTGCGGACACCGCGGGGCCCGAGCGCCCGGCCCGCTGGCTCGCGGGCTTCGCCGTGGTCGAGGCCGGGCCCGGCGAGAGCGCCGAGGCCGCGATCACCCTCCCGGCGCGGGCCTTCGAGATCTGGGACGAGGACGCGCGCGCCTGGACGCGGATCGGCGGCGCGTACGAGGTCCAGGCGGGCCGCTCGATCACCGGCACCCGGCTCACCGCCATCCTCGAGGTCTGACCGCCGAAGACCCTTCCGGACCGGACCGGGGGCGGGCCCTGACACCCGCCCCCGGTCCCACGGCGACCGCGCACCGCAGGAGACGTCCTACGCAGGCGGCCCGGCGGCCGTCACCTGCCGGTGCGCCAGCTCCGCGATCCGCGCCTGCCCGTCCTTGCCCGGGTGGAACCAGTCCCACCGGCTCAACTGGGCCGCCGTGAACGGGTACTGGAAGACCGCCCCCCCGTCATAGCGGCACAGCGGGTCCTTCCCGCACACCTCGCGCAGGACCGTGTTGTACGCGACGACCCGCGCCTGCACCGAGGCCCGGCGGGCCGCCGCCGACTTGTCCACCGCCTCCGGATCGGCCAGCATCGACGGGCAGACGCCCAGCTTCCAGATCTGCCGGCCCAGCGGGCTGCCCCGGCCCTGCTCCCACAGCCGCAGCAGGTCCGGCACGCTCGACACGTACACCTGCGTCTTCGGCAGGGCGGCGCGCAGCCGGGCGAGGCCCCGCTCGAAGTCGGCGCGGAAGTCCGCGACCGGGGTCATCGAGGCGGCCGTGGTCCGGCAGGCGTCGTTCGCCCCGGCCATCACCGTCACCAGCTCCGGGCGCTGCTCGGCGGCCTCCTCCAGCTGCGCCGGCAGGTCCGCCATCCGGGCCCCGGTGCGCGCGAAGTTCCAGCTGCGCCCGGCGGCGTTCACATCGCCGAGCAGCCGGCTGGCCAGGCTGCGCACCTGGGGGTCGTTTCCGGTCGCCCAGGAGGCCTCGGGGCAGTCCGCCAGGACCGAACACGCGTCGAATCCACGGGTGATGGAGTCACCCACAGCGGCGATGGAGGAAGGTTTCCTGTTCCATGCCGGGACCGGCTTCGCAGGGGGCCGCGCGCCGCCCTGCGCGCCCTGCTCGGCGGCGTCCACCACGCCCTCCGACGTACAGCCCGTCAGGCCCCCCACCAGGGCGAGTGCGAGTGCCGCCGCCCCGGCAAGGGCGGTGCGCGGACTGCTGTTTCGTGCGGTGCTCCGCATCCGGTGATCCCCTCCCTCGCCGCCCCGCGGTTCTCCGCGGCGTCCTGCTGAGTGAAAGCTCGGTGTTTACGTGGGTCAGGACCGACCGTACGTCACACCTGGGCCCCCGGCGCACGGTAGCTTTTTCCCGGGGCGTTTCGGCCGCCACCGCCCACCGGCACCACCCGCGGCACAATGTCAGATCGGTTCCGGTAAATTACATCACGTCACATACTGTCCGTTTTCAGGAGATTCACTCCCGATGTTGTTTACTATGGGTGACCTCGGGAGCGGCACCGGAACGAGGCCGCTGGGGAAGGCGAACCTCGTCCCACACTGGAGGTCCCGGTGACGACACGTGGAGTTCTGTACGTGCACTCCGCACCGCGCGCGCTCTGCCCGCACGTGGAATGGGCGGTAGCGGGCGTGCTCGGAGTGCGCGTGAATCTCGACTGGATCAGACAGCCCGCCTCGCCGGGCACCTGGCGAGCCGAGTTCTCCTGGCAGGCGGAGGCCGGTACGGCGTCCAAGCTCGCCTCCGCCCTGCGCGGCTGGCACCTGCTCCGCTTCGAGGTGACGGCCGAGCCCTGCGCCACCGCCGAAGGCGAGCGCTACAGCTCCACCCCCGAACTGGGCATCTTCCATGCCGTCACCGGCATGCACGGGGACATCCTGATCCCCGAGGACCGGCTGCGCGCCGCCCTGGCGCGGTCCGCCGGCGGCGAGACCGACCTCGAAGCGGAGATCGCCAAGCTGCTGGGCAAGCCGTGGGACGACGAGCTGGAACCCTTCCGGTACGCCGGGGAGGGCGCCCCCGTGCGCTGGCTGCACCAGGTCGTCTGAGACGCCTCCTTCCCCGTACCGGGTGACACGACGAAAGGGCCCGCCCGGCGGCTGCCGGGCGGGCCCCTCTCGTAGCGGGTGTATCAGGCGGTTCAGACGGTGCGGAACGCCAGCGTGACGTTGTGGCCGCCGAAGCCGAACGAGTTGTTGATCGCGGCGATCGGGCCGTCGGCGGGGAGCTTGCGCGGCTCGCCCACGACGATGTCCGCGTCGATGTCCTCGTCGAGGTTGTCGATGTTGATGGTCGGCGGGGCGAGGCGGTGGTACAGCGCCAGCACGGTCGCGACGCTCTCGATGCCGCCCGCGCCACCCAGCAGGTGACCCGTCATGGACTTGGTGGCGGAGACCGCGACGTGGTCGAGGTCGTCGCCGAGCACCTTGCGCAGCGCCTTGATCTCGGCGCTGTCACCCTGCGGGGTCGAGGTCGCGTGCGCGTTGAGGTGGACCACCTCGGACGGCTTCAGACCCGTGTTGTCGAGCAGGTTCTGCACGGCGGCGGCGACACCGCGGCCGGTCGGCTCGGGCTGCGCGATGTGGTGGCTGTCCGCGGACAGGCCCTGGCCCAGCACCTCGCAGTAGACGCGGGCGCCACGCGCGGCGGCGTGCTCGGCGGACTCGAGGACGACGACGCCCGCGCCCTCGCCGAGGACGAAGCCGTCACGGGCCTTGTCGTACGGACGCGAGGCCTTCTCGGGCTCGTCGTTGTTCTTGGACATCGCCATCATGTTGGCGAAGGCCGCGATCGGCAGCGGGTGGATGGCCGCCTCGGTACCGCCGGCGACGACCACGTCGGCACGGCCGGTACGGATCATCTCGACGGCGTAGCCGATGGCCTCGGCGCCGGACGCGCAGGCGCTGACCGGGGTGTGCACGCCCGCGCGGGCGTTCACCTCGAGGCCGACGTTCGCCGACGGGCTGTTCGGCATGAGCATGGGGACGGTGTGCGGGGAGACCCGGCGCACGCCCTTTTCCTTCAGTACGTCGTACTGGTCGAGCAGCGTGGTCACACCGCCGATGCCGGAGGCGATCACGGTGCCCAGGCGCTCGGGCGTGATGGACGCGTCCTCGCCGGCGGGGGCGGTGTAGCCGGCGTCGGCCCACGCCTCCTTGGCGGCGATCAGCGCGAACTGCGCCGACCGGTCGAGCTTGCGGGCCAGCGGGCGGGGCAGGACCTCGCTGGGGTCCACGGCGGCCTGGGCGGCGATACGGACCGGGAGGTCGGCGAAGCGCTCGCCCTCGAGGGGCCTTACCCCGGAACGGCCCGCGAGCAGGCCTTCCCAGGTCGATGCGCTGTCGCCACCCAGTGGTGTGGTTGCGCCGATACCGGTGACGACCACGGTGCGATTGGTCGGGCTCACAGGAATTCTTTCTCCACGTGTAAGAGGGTGCTGAATTGTCACGGCGCCACCGCCGGGTGGCGACAAACGCTCGTCAGGCTCAGGCCTGGTGCTTCAGGATGTACTCCGCGGCGTCGCCGACGGTCTTGAGGTTCTTGACGTCCTCGTCCGGGATCTTGACCTCGAAGCGCTCTTCGGCGGCGACGACGACCTCGACCATGGACAGCGAGTCGACGTCCAGGTCGTCGGTGAAGGACTTCTCGGTCTGAACGTCCTCGACCGGGATGCCGGCGATCTCGTTCACGATCTCCGCGAGACCTTCGATGATCTCTTCCTGGGTGGCGGCCATGTGGCGCTCCTTCGATAGCTATCTGAAAGGTGGTGCGTGGTGCTGTTCGGTGTCCGGATGATCCGGAGTGCCTAGGGGAGGGTAACGACAGTGGCGGCGTAGACGAGACCCGCCCCGAACCCGATCACGAGTGCGGTGTCGCCGCTCTTCGCCTGCCCGGTCGCCAGGAGCCGCTCCATTGCGAGCGGAATCGAGGCGGCGGAGGTGTTGCCGGTGGTTTCGACGTCCCGGGCGACCGTGACGTGCTCCGGCAGCTTCAGAGTCTTCACCATCGAGTCGATGATCCGCATGTTCGCCTGGTGCGGGATGAAGACGTCCAGGTCGTCGGCCGTGATTCCGGCCGCGTCGAGCGCCTGCTGGGCGATCTTCGCCATCTCGAAGACGGCCCAGCGGAAGACCGCCTGGCCCTCCTGCGTGATGGCCGGGAACTTCTCCGCGCTGTCCTTGCTGCGGTACTCGTCCCACGGCACGGTCTGCTTGATCGTCTCGGACTTGTCGCCCTCGGAGCCCCAGACGGTCGGGCCGATGGCCGGCTCGTCCGACGGGCCGACGATCACGGCGCCCGCGCCGTCACCGAACAGGAAGGCCGTCGCGCGGTCCTCCAGGTCGGTCAGGTCCGAGAGCCGCTCCACGCCGATGACCAGCACGTACTGCGCCGAGCCCTCGACGACCAGGCCCTTGGCCAGCGTCAGCGCGTAGCCGAAGCCCGCACAGCCGGCCGAGATGTCGAAGGCGGCGGGCTTGCCCGCGCCGATCCGGTCCGCGATCTCGGTGGCGACCGCGGGGGTCTGCTTGAAGTGCGAGACCGTCGAGACGATCACGGCCCCGATCTGATCCGCGGAGATCCCCGCGTCCGCGAGGGCCTTGCCGGACGCCTCTACGGACATCGCGGCGACGGTCTCCTCGGGGGAGGCCCAGTGCCGCGTCGCGATGCCGGAGCGCGAGCGGATCCACTCGTCCGACGAGTCGATCGTCTGGAGGATGACGTCGTTGGGCACGACGCGGGTCGGGCGGTAGCCGCCCACACCGAGGATCCGGGCGTACGGGGAACCCTGGGCAGGCTTGATCTTCGACATGCGGTGGGGCTCCTTCTCTCAGGCCGTGTGCTCGGCGACGAGCGCAGCGGCCTTCTCGAGGTCGTCCGGGGTCTTCAGCGCCAGCGTGGCGACGCCCGGCAGGGCGCGCTTGGCCAGACCCGTCAGGGTGCCGCCGGGGCAGACCTCGACGATCGCGGTGACGCCCAGCGCCTTGAAGGTCTCCATGCACAGGTCCCAGCGGACCGGGTTGGCGACCTGTCCCACCAGCCGGGCGACGACGTCGGCGCCCGTGGCGACGGCGTTGCCGTCCTTGTTGGACACGTACGTGAGGGCCGGGTCCGCGGGCTCGAGGGCCGCAGCGGCCGCTTCCAGCTTCGCGACCGCAGGGGCCATGTGGTGGGTGTGGAACGCGCCCGCGACCTTGAGGGCGACGACCTTGCGGACGCCCTCGGGCTTGTCCGCGTCCAGTGCCGCGAGCTGCTCCAGCGTGCCGGCAGCCACGATCTGGCCCGCACCGTTGATGTTCGCCGGGGTCAGCCCCAGCTTCTCCAGGTGGGGGACGGTCACGTCGGGGTCGCCGCCCAGGAGGGCGGCCATCCCGGTCTCGGTGACGGCGGCCGCTTCGGCCATCGCCAGACCGCGGGTCCGCACCAGGCGCAGCGCGTCGACGTCGTCGAGCACGCCCGCATAGGCGGCGGCGGTGAACTCACCGACGCTGTGACCCGCGACCGCGCCGAAGCTCGCCCGCGCGTCCAGCGCGGAGGCGGACAGGAGTCCGGCCGCGACCAGCAGCGGCTGCGCGATGGCGGTGTCGCGGATCTCGTCCGCGTCGGCCTTGGTGCCGTAGTGGGCAAGGTCGAGCCCGATGGCGTCGGACCACGCGGCGATGCGGTCGGCAGCACCGGGGAGGTCGAGCCAGGGAGTCAGGAAGCCGGGCGTCTGAGCGCCTTGGCCGGGAGCGACGAGTACGAGCACCCTCACACTCTCTCTTGTGGACGGTCCGCAGCGCCCGTGGGGACAGGGACGAAGAACCGTCGGGGGAATTGTTGATGTCCGACAAAAGTCTAGGGCTGGAGATCCCCATCGGCCAGACGCCCCAGGATCAGGGCGATCCGCAGCGTGAACGCCGAGCGGACATCAGAGGGTGACCACCCGGTGACGTCTGTCACACGTCGGAGCCGGTAGCGCACCGTATTGGGGTGCACGAACAGCATCCGAGCTGCGCCTTCGAGGCTGCTGGCCTGTTCCAGGTAGACACTCAGCGTTTCCAGCAGCGCAGAGCCCGCTTCTTCCAGCGGTCTGTAGATCTCCTCCACCAGCTGCTCACGTGCCGAGGGGTCTCCGGCGATCGCGCGCTCCGGCAGCAGATCGTCCGCCGAGACCGGGCGGGGCGCGTCCTGCCAGGCGGAACAGGCCTTCAGCCCGGCCGCGGCGGCCTGCGCCGACCGGGTGGCGGTCAGCAGGTCGGGCACCACCGGACCGGCCACGACGGGACCGCTCGCGAACGGCCCGATCAGGGACTTCGCCACCTGAAGCGGCTGGTCGCTGCCGCCCGCGATGACGACCAGCCGGTCGCCGAGCACGCCCGTCAGCACCTGGAGCTTCGCGTGCCGGGCGGCCCGGCGGATCGCCTCCACGGTCAGCTCGCTGTCGCCGTCCGGGGCCGTGCCCAGCACCACGCACACGTGCTCGGGAGAGTTCCAGCCGAGGGCCGCGGCCCGCGACAGGGCGCCCTCGTCGGCCTCGCCCGACAGCACGGCGTTGACCACCAGCGACTCCAGCCGCGCGTCCCAGGCGCCGCGGGCCTCCGCGGCCTGGGCGTACACCTGGGCGGTCGCGAAGGCGATCTCGCGGGCGTAGACGAGCAGCGCCTCACGCAGGATCGACTCGTCGCCGGGAGCGGCTACCTCCTCGATCGCCGCCTCCATCACCTCGATCGTGGTTCGCACCATCTCGACGGTCTGGCGCAGCGTGATGGCCCGGGTCAGCTCCCGCGGCGCCGTCCCGAACACGTCGGTCGAGATCGCCTGCGGGGTCTCGGGGTGCCGGAACCACTCGGTGAACGCGGCGATGCCGGCCTGGGCCACCAGACCGATCCACGACCGGTTCTCCGGGGGCATCGCCCGGTACCACGGCAGCATCTCGTCCATGCGGGCGATGGCGTTCGCGGCGAGGCGGCCGGACGACTTCTCCAGCCGCTTCAGGGTCGCTGCATGGGGATGGGCAGGATGCGCCGGGGCCGCGGGGGACGCCGGGGAGGGCTCACGATCTGGTTGGGGCACGGGACAAGACTGCCTTATCCGCCCGCCCGGACGGAGTGCCGGGGCTACGGTGGCTCCCATGATTGATGTGCGCCGCGGCGAGGACCGGTATCGGGGCGGGGACCGGGAGGCCGGGATCTCCACCCGGCACGCGTTCTCCTTCGGGGCCTTCTACGACCCCGAGAACCTGCGCTTCGGAGCGGTCCTCGCCTGCAACGAGGAATCCCTGGCACCCGGCGCGGGCTTCGACGAGCACCCGCACAGCCACACCGAGATCGTCACCTGGGTCGTCGAGGGCGAACTGACCCACCGCGACAGCGCCGGGCACGCCACCGTGCTGCGCGCCGGCGACGTCCAGTGGCTCAGTTCCGCGGCCGGGGTGCGGCACGCGGAGCGCAACGACGGCGAACTGCCGCTGCGCTTCGTCCAGATGTGGCTGGCGCCCGTGGAGCCCGGCGGGGAGCCGGCGTACGAGGTCGTGCGCGGCATCGCGGACGGCACGCCGTACGCCGTACCGGCCGCGGAGGCCGTGCTGCACGTACGGCGGCCCGCGGCCGGGGAGCGGGTGGCGGTGCCCGACGCCCCGCGGGTGTACGTGCACGTGGTGGGCGGTGACCTGCAGCTGGCCGGCGCACCGGAGGGGCAGCGGCTGTCCCCCGGGGACGCGGTACGGATCTCCGGCGAGCGGGGCCTGGAGATCACGGCGCTGACCCCGGGGGAGCTGCTGCTGTGGGAGCTGTCCTGAAGGGACGGGCCCCTGTTTCGGCCGGGCGGCCCTACTTCAGGTAGGCGATCCCGTCGGTGGTGATCGTCGGGCGGCCGCTGGTGGCCACCACGACGATCTTCAGCTTGTGCGTGCCGCTGGTCGCCCACGTCTTGGTGAAGAGCGCGTCCCGGTACTTGGTGGTCGCCGACTTCAGGTCGACCGTGGACACCTTCACCCCGTCGAGGTAGACGTGCGCCTGGCCGGAGGTCGTCGCCCGGGAGACGACCCACGCCACCGAGCGGCCGGTGAAGGTCCACGTCAGGCTGGCGTTGGCGGAGGCGCTGGAGAGCGAGGTGCCGCCCAGGTAGCTGGTGTTGGACCGGCTCGTCCAGGTGCCCGTCTTCGCCGCGGCGGTCTCCTGGAGGATCACCGGGGTGGCGGAGGTGGAGGCGGTCGCGGTGTTGCCCGCGACGTCCGTGGCGGTCATGGCCCAGACGCCGGCCGCACCGGACTTCGCGGTCTGCGGGCTGCTCGTGGTGGTGGCCGCGAAGGTGCCCGTGGCGGGAGCGGTGAGCCGCACGTCCTTCAGGGCGCCGGTGTCGGCGGCCTTCCACGAGAGGGTGACCGGGACCGCGGCGGTGTTCACGGTGCCGGTGCGCAGCGCCAGCGAGGGCTTGGCGGTGAACGTCGGCGCGGTGGTCTCGGCGACCACGGTCACGGCGGGGGACAGGGCGGTGCGGCCGGACTGGTGCGTGGCCTTCACCTGCACCTGGTGGCTGCCGAGGGCGAGGGTCGTGGCCGCGGAGGTGGCCGTACCGCCGACGGAGGCCACGGACTTGCCGTCGACGATGAGCTCGTTCTTCGTGATCAGCGAGGCGGGCGTGGTGGTGCTCCAGCCGACCGTGACCTTGCCCTTGGTCCAGTACTTCGAGGCCGACAGACCCGCGCCGGTCACGGACTTGACGGCGAGTCCGGCGGCCGGGCCGGCCGCCCACGCGCGGATGGCGGGCAGCTGGCCGTAGAGCAGGGTGCCCGGGCATTCGGTGGCGTAGCCGTCGCGGTGGCCGGAGATCCGGTTGAAGGTCGCGGTCTGGCCGGCCGTGAACTTGCCGTTGTTGATGGCGGCGGTCATGGGCACGGTGCCCAGCGGGTCGTGCTTGTACTGGCCGAGCTTCCACGCGGCGATGCGGGCGACCGCGGTCTTGGCGACGGCGTCGGCGTCCACCTGCGTGTAGCTGCCGATGACCGCGACGCCGGCGGTGTCGGTGTTCCAGCCCATGGTGTGCGCGCCGATGACCGGCAGGTCGATGCCGCCCTTGCGGCCCTCGAAGATCGTGCCGCACTTGTCCACGACGAAGCTGTAGCCGAGGTCCTTCCAGCCGTTCGACTTCACGTGCAGCGTGTGCAGGCCGCGCATGATCGCCGCGGAGTCGGCGCAGTTGTACGTGTTCGACTGCGCCGTGTGGTGGACGAAGACCGCCTTGACCTCCTTGCCGTAGACCGGGGCCTCGTCGTTGAGCTTCTCGTCGGCGCCCCACTGGGCGCGGCTGACGACCGGCGGCTGCGGCACGGTGGAGACCGGCGCGGTGGGCGGCGGGGACGTGGACACGCTGGGGCTGGGCGTGGCGGACGCCGACGCCGAGGCGGAGGCCGAGGCGCTCGCGCTCGGCGTGGCCGGCGGCTCGGTGGTGGCGGCCGGGGTGGGCTCGCCGGTGGCCGGGTCGGTCGCCGGGGCGGAGGCGGAAGGTTCATGCGTGGGCGTGGGCGTGGCCGCGGCGGACGCGCTCGGGTCGGCCGTCTCGGCAGCGTCCACGGAGTAGGCGGCGGGCTCTGCGCTCAGCACCCGGGAGGTGCCCGGGTCGACCATGTCGAGGCGCAGGCCGGCGGGCAGGGTGGCGCCCTTGCCGGCGACCCGGACCTCGACGCCGTCGGAGGGGCCGGTCCAGGCGGGCTCGGAGACGCCGCGCAGGCCGGGCCGGGAGGCGCCGTCGGAGAACGACTCGCCCTCGGAGCCCAGGCTCAGCCAGTCCGACCAGTCGCCGGACTTGGTGGAGCGGGTACGGACCTGGATCTCGCCGTCGACGGTGCGGGCGGGGTCGCGCCACGACACCGCGAGCATGCTGAAGGCCTTGGTGTCCTCGTCCTTGTACTCGGCGCGGTTTCCGGACACGTCCAGCGTGGCGGTGCGCACCTTGGAGACCACGGGCCCGGCGACGACGACGCCGCCGCCCGGCTGCTTGTCGTCGGTGTCGAAGACGTCGGTGCCCGTCACCCCCTGGAAGGTGAGTACCCCGATGATGCCGGCCGTGACGGTTGCGGCCGTCACCCAGATTCTGCGCGTGCGCACCGGTTGTCTCCGTGTCCCCAGAGGTGGATGAGAAACGGAATCTACCGATCGAATTGCGCCAGGCAACCGGGATGAACTGCCGGAATCCGACAGTTCATCAGCAGGTGTGATGTGATCTACATCTCAACGGCGGGCGGCGAGCTCGGCCAGGACCGCGTCCGTGAACAACGGCCAAACTTCCACGGCCCAGGGGCCGAACGCACGGTCCGTCAGCGCGACGCACGCGGCGCCCGCGTCCGGGTCCACCCACAGGAAGGTCCCGGACTGCCCGAAGTGGCCGTAGGTGCGCGGCGAGGAGTGCCGGCCGGTCCAGTGCGGGTTCTTGCCGTCGCGGATCTCCACGCCCAGGCCCCAGTCGTTGGGCGCCTGGTGGCCGTAGCCGGGCAGCACGCCCTTGAGCCCGGGATGGACGACCGAGATCGCCTCGGCGACCGTACGCGGGTCGAGCAGCCGCGGGGCCTGGAGCTCGGCGGCGAACCGCACGAGGTCGGCGACCGTCGAGACGCCGTCCTTGGCGGGCGAGCCCTCCAGGGCGGTGGCGGTCATGCCGAGCGGCTCCAGCACCGCCTGGTGCAGGTAGTCGGCGAAGGGGATGTCGGTGGCCTTGGCGATGTGGTCGCCGAGCACCTCGAAACCGGCGTTCGAGTACAGCCGGCGCTGTCCGGGCGGCGCCATCACCCGGTGCTCGTCGAAGGCGAGCCCGCTGGTGTGGGCGAGCAGGTGGCGCACGGTCGCGCCCTCGGGCCCGGCCGGCTCGTCGAGCTCGATGGCACCTTCCTCGTACGCGACGAGGGCGGCGTACGCGGCGAGCGGCTTGGTGACGGAGGCGAGCGGGAAGCGGTGGTCCACCGGGCCGTGGCTCCCGGCGAGGGTTCCGTCGGCGCGTACGACCGCCGCAGCGGCGGTCGGGGCCGGCCAGTTTTCGATGATCCGCAGGCTCTCCATGGCCCCGAGCCTACTTGCTTGGAGTGCACTCGAAGGTTCTAGCGTGTGGTCATGAGCCTGACGGAGACCCGGTACACGATCAGCGAGGTGGCGGCACGGACCGGTCTGACCCAGCACACCCTGCGCTGGTACGAGCGGATCGGGCTGATGCCCCACGTGGACCGGTCCCACTCCGGGCAGCGGCGGTTCAGCGAGGAGGACCTGGAGTGGCTCGCGTTCGTGGGCAAGCTGCGCGCCACCGGCATGCCGGTGGCGGACATGGTCCGGTACGCGGAGCTGGTCCGGGCCGGGTCGCACACCGTGGACGAGCGCCGCGAGCTGCTGGAGCGGACCCGCCGCGAGGTGCGCGCGCGCATCGACGAGCTCAACGGCACCCTCGCCGTGCTCGACTTCAAGATCGGCATCTACACCGGAAAGGCACAGCCTTGACGAACGGCAAGATCGCACAGGTGGAGCTGGGCAAGGGCGGCCCGATGGCCGGGGTCCAGGGGCTCGGCTGCATGGGCATCAGCGACTTCTACGGGGAGACGGACGAGGCAGCGGCGCGCGACACCCTCGACGCGGCGCTGGAGCTGGGCGTCACCCTCTTCGACACGGCGGACATCTACGGCCGGGGCCGCAACGAGGAATTCCTCGCGCCCTTCCTCGCCGCGCACCGCGACGAGGTCGTGCTGGCCACGAAGTTCGCCATCGAGCGCACGGACGACCCGCAGTACCGCGGCATCCGCAACGACCGCGCGTACATCCGCCAGGCCGTCGAGGGCAGCCTGCGGCGGCTCGGCACCGACACCATCGACCTCTACTACATGCACCGGCGCGACCCCGCGGTGCCGCTGGCCGAGTCGGTCGGCGCGATGGCCGAGCTGGTGGCGGAGGGGAAGGTGCGGCACCTGGGGCTGAGCGAGGTCACCGGGACCGAGCTGCGCGAGGCGCACGCCGTGCACCCGATCGCGGCCCTCCAGTCGGAGTGGTCGCTGTTCAGCCGGGACGTCGAGCTGAGTGCGGCCGGCGCGGCCGCCGAGCTGGGCGTCGCCTTCGTGCCGTACTCGCCGCTCGGGCGCGGCTTCCTGACCGGGGCCTTCGCGGACGCGGGCAAGGAGCTCTCGGCCGGGGACTTCCGGCAGTACCAGCCCCGCTTCACCGGCGACAACGCGCGGGCGAACGCCGCGCTGCTGGAGCCGGTGCGCGCCGTCGCGGCGGCGCGCGGGGCGACCGCGGCGCAGATCGCGCTGGCGTGGGTGCACCAGCGGGCGCAGGTCCACGGCCTGACCGTGGTGCCGATCCCGGGAACCCGCAAGCGCAGCCGCCTCGCCGAGAACGTGGCCGCCGCCGGGATCACGCTGAGCCCGGCGGAACTGGACCTGCTGGAGCCGATCGCCGCCTCGGTGGCCGGCGACCGCTACGCCGACATGAACTACACGTCCGCCGCCCGCGAGGTCTGAGCCTCACAGCTCGGCGAGCAGTTCTGCCTTCTTCGAGGTGAACTCCGCGTCCGTCAGCAGCCCCGCGCCGTGCAGCTCGCCCAGGTGGCGGATGCGCTCCGCGATGTCCGCCGGATCGCGCCGGGCAGTGCGGACCGCGGCCACCGGCAGGGCCGGCCCGCGGCTGCGGACGGCCCGCAGCACGGCGGCGGCGAACGGCAGTGACTCGTGCACCGTGCCGTAGCCCAGGCCGAACACCACGGCCGAGGGGTCCTGGTCCGGCGGTACGGCCCCCGCGGCCGTGCCGCCCGTACCGGGACCCTCGCGGTGCAGCAGGCGCAGGTGCCCGCCCGGGGACTCGGGGGTGCGCCACTCGACCCCGCAGAGCGCGTCGAGCCCGAAGTGCTGGTCGCCGGCCTTCCACTTGGTGCTGGTGGCGCCCGTACGGGACCAGCGCAGGGTCACCGCCGAACCGTCGAAGCAGGCCTTGGCGTCGTATCCCTTGAACTGGAGCGGGGCCTCCGGCGCCGGCTCGGCCACGGGCACCAGGAAGCGGCCCGCCGGCTCGTCGGCGTCCGGGCCCAGCGCGGAGCGCAGCGCGCCGGCGAGCCCCGTGGCGGCCGCGGCCCGGTCGGCCGGCAGCACCAGCCGGTACGGGTCGCAGATCTCCCGGAGCTGTCCGGCGGCCGCCTCCATCAGCGGATCGGCGCCGGGCCGCGGCACGGCACGCAGGACCACGGTGTCCCGTTTCCCCGGGGTGAGCGTCACTGCGGTCAACGCATCGTGCGGGATGCGCCGTTGGCCCAGCGCATTCCACAACCGCGGTGTACGGATCCCCCGTTCGAAACGGATGAGCACCGAATCCGAGTGAAACTCCCACACGGCATGATTTCCGGCCAGCACTTCACCCATGCGGCTCATCGTAAGCGGCCTCCCCGCCCCACGTCCCCCATGCTGTCGGGGGTGATTTTCCTGCATCTACGCGTGTCAGTGCGCTTGTGTGCCGGAAATTCCACGGAGACACGACCCATCCCCCTGGATACAGACGACGGAACCGTACGAACCGGTTCCGATTCGCGCGAAGTTGTCCACAGCGACGGTGCCTGGCTCGAAATAGCCCGTGTGACCGCGGGCACCCTCGGCGGACAGCCTGCGCGCCCCGAATTCCGGGGCCAGCGGGTCCGCGCCGTGCCCGACGCCGCCGACCTCCAGGTGCGGCACGCCGGCGATCCAGTCCCCGGAGTCCCGCATCGCCCAGACCCGGGCCGTGGTGCCCAGCCCCTCGGCAGAGCCGGCCCGCATCCCGGGGCTGCCCGCGACCGCCAGGTCGGTGACCCGCGGGGGCAGCCGGTCCGCGGCCACCCCGCACACCACGGATCCGTAGCTGTGGCAGAACAGCGCCACGGAGGACCGTCCGGGCAGGGCCGCGACCAGTGCGCCGAGCCGGCGGGCGCCCTCCACCGCGAGCCTGCCGGTGGCGGCGTCCATGCCGACCCCGACCGGTGCCGTGTAGTCGGCCCAGGCGATGACCGCGGTGCGCACGCCCGGCGCGGCCGCGCGCTCGGCGCCGTACAGGGATTCGGCCATCCCGACGGGCGCGGTGTAGCGGCGCGCGGTCCGCTCGAACGTCAGGACGTCGGTGTCGACACCGGGGACGATCACCGAGACCCGCTCGGCGCGGTCCAGGTCCCCGAAGACCTCGGCAACGCGGCCGCCGCCGGTCGGGTCGAAGGACAGGATCTGGCGGCCGTCGCGGAGCAGGGACGCGAAGCGGTGGGCGCGGCGGGTGGCCTCGTCGCGGTCCGCGGGGGCCAGCCGGAAGTCGTCGGCGTGGACCAGCTCGACGCTGTGGGCCTGCTCCAGCGCGCGGTGGTTGGCCCGGTAGCGCAGACCGGCAGGGGCTCCGTCGAGATTGCCGACGACCAGCGGGTACCGCTCGGTGAGCCGGGCCCGGCCGCCGGGGTCGAGGCTGCGGAAGAACCGCGCGACCACGTCGGCGGGTGCGTCCGAGGCGGGCAGCGCCCGGCCGTCGATGCGGCCCTGGTCCCAGAGCGCACGGGCCGCGGCCAGCGGGGCGCCCTCGTCCTCGGGGCGGTGCAGCGCGGTCCAGCCCGTGGTCGCGAGCATGACGAACACCACCGCCAGCGCGAGCAGAGCGCGCCAGGCGGCGGGAGCGGAGGAACGGGGCTGCGGGTGGTGCCCGTGGTCGGCGGGCCCCGCGGGATGCGCCAAGGCTGAGAAGTTCACTGGGGTTCAGCGTAGGAGACCCGCGAGCACGTCTGCACACGGGGTGACCAGCGTCACCGCCGAGTGGGGGCGTGCCACGGCGATTCTGGACAATCCACCGAACGTGCCGTCACCCTGCGTGCAGCCGGGGTGTGCGTTCAGCTGCCCGGCCGTGCGTCCGTCCGCGCCTGCCCGGCTGCGCGCCCGGGCGCTTGTGCAGGCTCCCGTGCGGGCGTTCGCCAGTCCCCGGCGAGGGCGGGGGCGAGGTGGTCGAGGTAGTCCTCGGTCAGCTGCCGGATCGCGGCCACGCTGACGTCCTCGCCCTTCCCCCACAGCTTCCCCGTTACGCGCATCACGCCGGAGAACGCCGCCACCGCCACCCGCGGCCGCGGATCGGCGTCCACGTCGAGGCCCTCGCGCTCGGCGACGAGCCGGGCGATCTCCTCCTCCAGCTCGGTGGAGCGGCGCAGGTGGACGGCGAGCAGGGCGGGCGTCGACTCGATGACCTGGTAGGTCCGCATGTGCAGGTCCACCGGGACCACGTCGGAGATGGCCTCCTCGATGGTGTCCCACGCGCCGAGCACGGCGCCGCGCAGCGCGGTGAACGGGTTCTCCTCGGCCGGCCGGGCCCGCAGCGCCGCGACGAAGTGGGACTCCACCAGGTCCTGGACCGTGAACGCGACCTCTTCCTTGTTGGCGAAGTAGCGGAAGAACGTGCGCTGCGACACGTCGACGGCCTCGGTGATCTCGTCGACGGTCGTCTCTTCGTACCCCTTGGTGGTGAACAGCACCAGGGCGGCGCGCAGCAGGGCGTCGCGGGTCCGCCGCTTCTTGCGCTCGCGCAGTCCGTCCGGTGCCGCCGCGGCCCCGGTCCGCTCGTCCGTCATCGCCAACGCAGTACCTCTCTCCGTCCTGCCAGCCCCGTGAGCGGGCTCACCTTACCGGCGCGCTGGATGGCAGCTTCTGTCTCATTGGTCCGTTTGAGAAATGTCAGCGGCTGTCACTAACCTTTCCGCATGACTCGTCAGACGATCGTCGCGGACGACGCGACCCCGAAGACCCCAGGGCCGCCGGCGCCGCCCGCCGGACTGCGCGGCCATCCGTGGTTCACCCTGTTCGCCGTGGCGATCGGCGTCATGGTGGTCACGCTCGACGGCACGATCGTGGCCGTCGCCAACCCCGCCATCCAGAAGGACCTGGGCGCCTCCCTGGCCGAGGTGCAGTGGATCACCAACGGCTACCTGCTCGCCCTCGCGGTCTCCCTGATCACCGCGGGCAAGCTCGGCGACCGCTTCGGGCACCGCCAGACCTTCCTGATCGGCATCGCCGGATTCGCCGCCTCCTCGGCCGCGATCGGCCTGTCGGACAGCGTCGAGTTCGTCATCGGCTTCCGGGTGGCGCAGGGCGTGTTCGGCGCGCTGCTGATGCCGGCCGCGCTCGGCCTGCTGCGGGCCGCCTTCCCGGCCGAGAAGCTGAACATGGCCATCGGCATCTGGGGCATGGTCATCGGCGCCTCCACCGCCGCCGGCCCGATCGTCGGCGGCCTGCTCGTCGAGCGGTTCAGCTGGCAGTCGGTCTTCTTCGTCAACGTTCCCGTCGGCCTCATAGCCCTGGTCCTGGGCGTGGTGATCCTGCTCGACCACCGTGCCGAGAACGCCCCGCGCTCCTTCGACGTGGCGGGCATCGTGCTGCTCTCCGGCGCGATGTTCCTGCTGGTCTGGTCGCTGATCAAGGCCGCCGAGTGGGGCTGGGGCGACAACCGGACCCTGCTCTTCCTCGGCGGGTCCGTGCTCTGCTTCGTGCTCTTCGCCTTCTGGGAGACCCGGGTCGCCGAGCCCCTCATCCCGCTGGGCATGTTCCGCTCGCTGCCGCTGTCCGCGGGCACCGTGCTGATGGTGCTGATGGCCTTCTCGTTCATGGGCGGGCTGTTCTTCGTCACCTTCTACCTCCAGAACGTGCACGGCATGAGCCCCGTCGACAGCGGCCTGCACCTGCTGCCGCTCACCGGCATGATGATCGTCGGCTCACCGCTGGCGGGCGCCGCCATCACCAAGGTCGGACCCCGCATCCCGCTGGTCGCCGGCATGGTCGCGACGGCCGTGGCGTGCTTCGGGATGGCCCGCCTCACCCCGGACACCGGCACGCTCACCATGTCCCTGTGGTTCGCGCTGCTCGGCCTCGGCCTGGCGCCCGTGATGGTCGGCGCCACCGAGGTCATCGTCGGCAACGCACCCCTGGAGCTCTCCGGAGTCGCCGGCGGTCTCCAGCAGGCCGCGATGCAGGTCGGCGGCAGCCTCGGCACCGCCGTGCTCGGCGCCGTCATGGCGGGCAAGGTGGCCGGCACCTTCTCCGGGAAGTGGGAGGAGGCGCAGCTGCCGCCGCTCGCCCCCGGCAACCTCGAACTCGCGGAGAAGGGCGTGCAGGTCGGCCTCGCGCCGGTGCCCGAGGGTGCCCCGGAGCCCGTCGCCCGGGCCATCGCGGGCGTCGCCCACGACACGTTCGTGTCGGGCATGGGCCTCGCCTTCACCGTTTCGGGTGTGGTGGCCGTCCTCGCGGCGGTCGTCGCCTGCTTCACCAAGCGCGGCGCGAACGCCGCCGCGGGAGCGGGCGCCGGCGGTCACATCTGAGCAGCGCCCGGGTGAGCCGCAGGCGTCAACCGCGTACGTACGACAGCCCCGCCGGGACCGCCCGGCGGGGCTGTCCCCTATCAGGGTGGAACCGCCCGGGCCCCCTTCCGCTCGGGCATCGGCGCAGGTCAGCGTGGGGTCATCGGCGATCCGCGCGGGCTCACCGGTCCACCGGACCACCCGCACGGGGCAGTCGCCGGACAAGGAGTTGACCGACATGAGCAGGAATCCCGGGCGCGGGTCCACCACCCTGGCCGCCCTCGCGCTGGCCGCCACCGCCCTCATCCCGTCCGCCGCGCACGCCGCGCCGCCGCCCCTGGGGCCATGCCACGCCGGCCAGCTGTGCCTATGGGGCCGACCGGACTTCAAGGGCGCCCGGCAGGCCCACGAGCTCAGCGGCCTGGACGTCGACAGCTGCACCCCGCTGCCCGCAGGGAAGAGCGCCGAGGCGCTCGCCAACCGCACGGGACGGCCCGTGACCACGTACCAGTCGGCGGAGTGCGCCGAGACGGGGGAGTTCCAGACCTACCCGGGCGACGGGGTCTGGCTGCCCAGGTCCCCGTACCGGATCCGTGCGTTCAAGATCTGGGAGAACTAGCCGGGCCGGCGGGAGCGGAGACGGCGGCGGAGGCCGGGGCGGCGGCGACGGCAGGGGCGTCCGGCTGGGCGGGGAGCGCGGAGGGGGCGTTCCCCGACAGCCGGGCCACCTCCGCCCGCAGCGCCCTGACCTCCCCCGCCAGGGTTTCGATCGCGGCGGTCTGGAGGCGCTCTTCCAGGCTGTCGCGCTCGAACCGGGAGATGAACCAGGCGGCGATATTGGCCGTGACCACACCGAGGAGGGCGATCCCGGAGAGCATCAGGCCCACCGCGAGCACCCGGCCCAGGCCCGTCGTCGGCGCGTGGTCGCCGTACCCGACCGTGGTCATGGTCGTGAACGACCACCACACGGCGTCGCCGAGGTTCTTGATGTTGCCGTCCGGCGCATTGCGCTCCACGCTCAGCACGGCCAGCGAGCCGAACATCAGCAGGCCGACCACCGCGCCGGCCACGTACGTCGTGAGCTTCACCTGCGGAGCCATCCGGGCCCGCCGGCCCACCAGGAGCAGGGTGGAGACCAGCCGCAGCAGCCGCAGCGGCTGGAGCAGCGGCAGCAGCACGGCGAACAGGTCCAGCCAGTGGGTGCGGACGAAGCGCCCGCGCTCCTCCGACAGGAACAGCCGTACGAGGTAGTCCAGCGCGAAGGCACCCCAGACCACCCACTCGACGAGCAGGCAGGCCTCGTTCACGGCGGAGCCCGCGTCGGGAGCGATGATCGGCACGGCGTACGCGACGGCGAAGGCCGTGGCGAAGACGAGCAGGGGGAGCTGGGTGCGCCGCTCCCAGCGGAGCCGCGCGGGCTGTTCCTTCATGCCCGGCATCGTAAAGAACGCGTGAAGGGCGCCGGGAACGAGGTCCCCGGCGCCCTTCACCGACCAGCGTGCTTACGCGTCGCCGCCCGCGGCGCCGGGGTCGGCCGCCGCCACGTCGAGCAGCTGGTACCGGTCGATCGCCTGCTTCAGCACCGAGCGGTCGAGCCGGCCGGCCTTGGCGAGCTCGGTGAGCACGGCCAGCACCACGGACTGCGCGTCGATGTGGAAGAAGCGCCGGGCCGCGCCGCGCGTGTCCGCGAAGCCGAATCCGTCCGCGCCCAGCGAGGTGTACGGACCGGGCACCCAGCGCGAGATCTGGTCCGGAACGGACCGCATCCAGTCCGAGACCGCCACGAACGGGCCCTCGGCATCGGACAGCTTCCGCGTCACGTACGGGACGCGCTGCTCCTCCTCCGGGTGGAGCAGGTTGTGCTCCTCGACCGCGACCGCCTCGCGGCGCAGTTCGTTCCACGAGGTCGCGGACCACACGTCCGCCCTGACGTTCCACTCCTCGGCCAGGATCCGCTGGGCCTCCAGGGCCCACGGCACCGCCACGCCCGACGCCATGATCTGGGCCGGGACGGTGCCCGCCGTGCCCCGGGCGACCCGGTGGATGCCCTTGAGGATGCCGTCCACGTCGACGCCGGCCGGCTCGGCCGGGTGCTGGATCGGCTCGTTGTAGACGGTCAGGTAGTAGAAGACGTCCTCGGCCTCGGGGCCGTACATGCGGCGCAGGCCGTCCTGGACGATGTGCGCGATCTCGTAGCCGTAGGCCGGGTCGTACGCCACGCAGCCGGGGTTGGTGGAGGCCAGCAGCTGCGAGTGGCCGTCCGCGTGCTGGAGCCCCTCGCCGGTCAGCGTCGTGCGGCCGGCGGTCGCACCCAGGACGAAACCGCGCGCGAGCTGGTCGGCCATCTGCCAGAACTGGTCGCCGGTCCGCTGGAAACCGAACATCGAGTAGAAGACGTAGACCGGGATCAGCGGCTCGCCGTGCGTCGCGTACGCCGAACCCGCCGCGATCAGCGACGCCGTGCAGCCCGCCTCCGAGATGCCGTCGTGCAGCATCTGGCCGGACGGGGACTCCTTGTACGCGAGCAACAGGTCCCGGTCGACGGCCTCGTACTGCTGGCCCAGCGGGTTGTAGATCTTGGCGCTCGGGAAGAAGGCGTCCATGCCGAAGGTGCGGTACTCGTCGGGCGCGATCAGCACGAAGCGCTTGCCGATCTCCTTGTCCCGCATCAGGTCCTTCAGGATGCGGACGAAGGCCATCGTCGTGGCGATCGACTGCTGGCCCGAGCCCTTCTTGGCGGCCGCGTACGTCTTGTCGTCCGGCAGCGGGAGCGGCTTCGCGCGCACCACGCGCGTCGGCACGTAGCCGCCCAGCCCGCTGCGGCGGTCGTGCATGTACTGGATCTCTTCCGAGTCGCGGCCCGGGTGGTAGTACGGCGGGGCGCCGTTCTCCAGCTGCGCGTCCGTGATCGGGATGTGCAGGCGGTCGCGGAAGCGCTTGAGGTCGTCGACCGTCAGCTTCTTCATCTGGTGGGTGGCGTTGCGGCCCTCGAAGTTCGGGCCGAGCGTCCAGCCCTTGATCGTCTTCGCCAGGATCACCGTCGGCTGGCCCTTGTGGGCGCGGGCGGCGGCGTACGCCGCGAAGATCTTCTTGTGGTCGTGGCCGCCGCGGCCCAGGTGCAGGATCTGGTCGTCGGACATGTTCTCGACCATCTGGCGCAGCCGGTGGTCGTCGCCGAAGAAGTGGTCGCGGATGTACGCGCCGGTCTCGGTGGCGTACGTCTGGAACTGCCCGTCCGGGGTCGAGTTCATCTTGTTGACGAGGATGCCGTCGCGGTCCTGCGCCAGCAGCGGGTCCCACGACCGGTCCCAGATCAGCTTGATGACGTTCCAGCCGGCGCCGCGGAACTGCGACTCCAGCTCCTGGATGATCTTGCCGTTGCCGCGGACCGGGCCGTCGAGCCGCTGGAGGTTGCAGTTGACCACGAAGGTCAGGTTGTCCAGGCCCTCGCGGGCCGCCAGCGACAGCTGGCCGAGCGACTCCGGCTCGTCCATCTCGCCGTCGCCGAGATACGCCCACACGTGTGACTTGGAGGTGTCCGCGATTCCGCGCGCCTCCATGTAGCGGTTCATGCGGGCCTGGTAGATCGCGCCGATCGGGCCGAGGCCCATCGAGACCGTCGGAAACTCCCAGAAGTCCGGCATCAGCCGCGGGTGCGGGTACGAGGACAGGCCGTACGGTGCCTTCGACTTCTCCTGCCGGAACGCGTCGAGCTGCTGCTCGGAGAGCCGGTCCAGGAGGTAGGCGCGGGCGTAGACACCGGGCGAGGCGTGGCCCTGGAAGAAGATCTGGTCGCCGCCGTCGCCCTCGTCCTTCCCCCGGAAGAAGTGGTTGAAGCCCACGTCGTAGAGCGAGGCGGAGGAGGCGAACGTCGCGATGTGACCGCCGACGCCGATGCCCGGCCGCTGGGCGCGCGAGACCATCACGGCGGCGTTCCAGCGGGTGGCGTTGAGGACCTTGCGCTCGATTTCCTCGTTGCCCGGGAAGAACGGCTCGTCCTTGGTGGCGATGGTGTTGACGTAGTCCGTGCTGCGCATCTCGGGCACGGCCACGCGCTTCTCGCGCGCCCGCTCGATCAGCCTGAGCATCAGATAGCGGGCCCGCTCGCGGCCCCGCTCGTCGACGGCGGCGTCCAGGGAGTCGAGCCACTCCCGGGTCTCCTCCGGATCGAAGTCCGGGACCTGGCTCGGCAGGCCGCCAATGATGATCGGATTACGATCGGATGCGGAAGCCACGCTGTTCCTTCGCTGTCGGGGGAGTCGTGCCTTGGGTCACACCGCCTCCCATCGTGTACCGCTGGGCCGGAATCGTCATCTTTACCGCTAGGTAACCCCTTGAAGGAAGCAGAAGGATCAGCAGAGGGGTGGAATAACACGGAAGAAGCGGGATGATCCGGACGGATCGCAACCTTACGCCCAAGGGGTCTACCGGGTCCGTAAGGCCGTTCGTCCCTCAAAGAGGTGTGAAAGTCCCCAAGCGCTGCCGATTGCGCTGGAATGGTGTGGCATGAATCACCACGGGCGACCACAGGGGTGCCAGGAGTTGCGGCGAGACGGCCGCAATCGTCACCGTTTCGACGGTCTCGGCCGTCGGGCTACTTGCGCGATCCGCCGCGCCCGTGTGGACTACGCCCAAAGCTGCGCGTACGCGCGCTGCCGAAGACATCACCGAACACGAGCAGGAGGCAACCCGTGAGCGCGACCGCGGACCACGCGGAAACCAGCCTGGCCGCCCGGCTGGGCTTCCAGTCCGACCAGGTGGTCCAGGAGATCGGCTACGACGACGACGCCGATCAGGACTTCCGTGAGGCCATCGAGGAGCACATCGGCAACGACCTCGTCGACGAGGAGTACGACGATGTTGCCGACGCAGTGCTCCTTTGGTTCCGGGAGGACGACGGCGATCTGACGGATGCGCTGGTCGACGCCGCCGAGCTGGTTGAGGACAATGCGCTGATCCTGCTGCTGACGCCCAAGACCGGCCGAGCGGGCTACGTCGAGGCCAGCGACATCAACGAGGCAGCCCAGACTGCGGGCCTCTCGACGAGCAAGCCGCTCAGCGTCAGCAAGGACTGGACGGCCAACAAGCTGGTCACTCCCAAGACCGCCAAGTCCGGCAAGCGCTGATCCGCGCAACCGAGCCAGACGGACGACAGCCCCCGCCGACCTCCCGGTCGGCGGGGGCTGCGCGTGCTGCGGGGCCGCGCTCGCCTAGGCTGGCCCCACCCGAACAGCCCAACGAAGGGATGCGAGAGATGGCGATCGAGGTCGGCGGCAAGGCTCCGGACTTCGAGCTGAAGGACAACCACGGCGCGACCGTGCGGCTCTCCGACTTCCGCGGGGAGAAGAACGTCGTCCTGCTCTTCTACCCGTTCGCGTTCACCGGCGTCTGCACCGGCGAGCTCTGCGAGCTGCGCGACCAGCTGCCGCGGTTCCAGAACGACGACGTGCAGCTGCTGGCCGTCTCCAACGACTCCGTGCCCACCCTGCGCGTCTTCGCCGAGCAGGAGGGCCTGGACTACCCGCTGCTGTCGGACTTCTGGCCGCACGGCGAGACCTCGCGGGCCTACGGCGTCTTCGACGAGGACAAGGGCTGCGCCGTGCGCGGCACGTTCGTCATCGACAAGGACGGCACCGTCCGCTGGAGCATCGTCAACGGCCTGCCCGACGCGCGGGACCTGAACGAGTACATCAAGGCCCTCGACAGCCTCTGAGGCGGCACGGCAGCCTGGGAAATACCGGTACGGACCGGGAACCCGTCACTAGGATCGGACCGTTGATCCGGTAGCAACCGCACGACGGGGCCCCCGCCCCACACAACCAATGGAGGACCCGTGGGAGTCAGCCTCAGCAAGGGCGGCAACGTTTCGCTGACCAAGGCCGCCCCCAACCTGACGGCGGTCATCGTCGGCCTGGGCTGGGACGCTCGCACCACCACCGGGGTTGACTTCGACCTCGACGCCAGCGCGCTGCTCACGAACGACCAGAGCAAGGTCACCAGCGACGGCAACTTCGTCTTCTTCAACAACCTGAAGAGCCCCGACGGCTCCGTCGAGCACACCGGCGACAACCTCACCGGCGAGGGCGAGGGCGACGACGAGCAGATCAAGGTGAACCTGGCCGGCGTGCCCGGTGACGTGCACAAGATCGTCTTCCCGGTCTCGATCTACGAGGCCGAGAGCCGCCAGCAGAGCTTCGGCCAGGTGCGCAACGCCTACATCCGCGTGGTGAACCAGGCCGACAACGTGGAACTCGCCCGCTACGACCTCAGCGAGGACGCCTCGACCGAGACCGCGATGGTCTTCGGCGAGCTGTACCGCAACGGCGCCGAGTGGAAGTTCCGCGCCATCGGCCAGGGCTACGCCTCGGGCCTGCGCGGCATCGCGCAGGACTTCGGCGTCAACGTCTGAGGGCCGCCACCGCAGTAACACCGTCCGGCGCCGTGCACCCCGTGTGTGCGGCGCCGGACCGGTTTGCCACCACACAGTCGTCCGGGGAGGACCACGAACATGGGCGTCACACTCGCCAAGGGGGGCAATGTCTCCCTCTCCAAGGCCGCACCGAACCTGACCCGGGTGCTGATCGGGCTCGGCTGGGACGCGCGCTCCACGACGGGGGCGGACTTCGACCTCGATGCCAGTGCCCTGCTGTGCCAGAACGGCCGGGTGCTCGGCGACAGCTACTTCGTCTTCTACAACAACCTCACCAGCCCCGAGGGCTCCGTCGAACACACGGGTGACAACCTCACCGGTGAGGGCGACGGCGACGACGAGTCGATCATCATCGACCTGAGCCTCGTGCCGGCCGAGGTCGACAAGATCGTCTTCCCGGTCTCGATCCACGACGCCGACGCCCGCCGCCAGACGTTCGGCCAGGTCACCAACGCCTTCATCCGCGTCGTGAACCAGGCGGACGGCCAGGAACTCGCCCGGTACGACCTCTCCGAGGACGCCTCCAGCGAGACCGCGATGATCTTCGGTGAGGTTTACCGGTACGGCGGTGAATGGAAGTTCCGTGCCGTGGGGCAGGGGTACGCGTCGGGCCTGAGGGGCATCGCTCTAGACTTCGGGGTCAACGTTTCGTAAAGCCCCGCTCGGCGCGGGGGGACCCGGACACAACGATGGGATGCCAGTGGTTCTGAAAACCTTCGGCTGGTCGTTCGCCATTACGGCGCTCGGCCTTGCCTTCGCCGCGTGGCAGTGGGGGTGGGAGGCGTTCGGGGTCGTCCTGATCCTGTCGATCCTCGAAATCTCGCTGTCCTTCGACAACGCGGTGGTCAACGCCGGAATCCTGAAGAAGATGAATGCCTTCTGGCAGAAGATCTTCCTCACCATCGGCATCCTGATCGCCGTCTTCGGCATGCGCCTGGTGTTCCCCGTGGCGATCGTCGCGATCAGCGCCAAGGTCGGGCCCATCGAGGCCATCCAGCTCGCGATGGACCACCCCGACCAGTACGAGGCGCTGGTCACCGACGCGCACCCGGCCATCGCCGCCTTCGGTGGCATGTTCCTGCTGATGATCTTCCTCGACTTCATCTTCGAGGACCGGGACATCAAGTGGCTCGCCTGGCTCGAGCGGCCGCTGGCCAAGCTCGGCAAGGTCGACATGCTGTCGGTCTGCATCGCGCTGATCGCCCTGCTGGCGACGGCGATGACCTTCGCGACGCACGCGCACACCAGCACCGGTTACCAGGACAAGTCGGCGACCGTGCTCCTCGCGGGCGTCGCCGGTCTGATCACGTACCTCATCGTCGGCGGGCTCTCCTCGTACTTCGAGGACAAGCTCGAGGAAGAGGAGGAGCGCGAGCACGAGGAGGAGGAGAAGGCCAAGGCCGAGGGCAAGCAGGTCTCCGCGGTCGGCCTGGCCGGCAAGGCGGCCTTCTTCCTGTTCCTCTACCTCGAGGTCCTCGACGCGTCGTTCTCCTTCGACGGCGTCATCGGCGCCTTCGCCATCACGAACCACATCTTCTGGATGGCGCTCGGCCTCGGCATCGGCGCCATGTACGTCCGGTCGCTCACGGTCTACCTGGTCCGCCAGGGCACCCTGGACGACTACGTCTACCTGGAGCACGGCGCGCACTACGCCATCGGCGCGCTCGCCGTCATCCTGCTCATCACCATCGAGCACGAGATCAGCGAGATCATCACCGGCCTCGTCGGCGTCGTGCTGATCGCCTGGTCCTTCTACTCCTCCGTCGCCCGCAACAAGCGGATCGCGGCCGAGGAGGCCAAGGCCGGGGTGTGATCCGGCCGCGAATGCGGAACGCTTTCCCCGAGGGGCGGCCGGACGGGTCCACGGACCTGCCGGCCGCCCCTCGGCCTTGGGGGGCACCGAGGGCGTGCACCCCTCCACACGATCCTTGGGGGGCAGGGATGGGGTTCTTCGACGGCCTGCGGGGCGCCCGCGCGGCGCAGTTCCAGTCGGGCAGCGCGTCGTCCAACGCGATCGAGCTGACCAAGAGGCAGCCTTCGGTCTCGCTCACCAAGCAGGGGGCGGTGACCGGCAACCTGCGGGTCAACCTCTCCTGGCGGATGCGCACCTCCGACTTCGGCGGCCGGTCGGGCCAGAGCGGCCAGCTGTTCCGGCACCCGTTCAAGCTCTTCAAGCCGGACATCGTGCAGGCGCACACCCAGGGCATGGTCAACGTCGACCTCGACATCGGCTGCCTGTACGAGCTGATGGACGGCACCCGGGGCGTCGTACAGCCCCTCGGGAACTTCCTGGGCGACCTGAACAGCCCGCCGTACGTGAAGCTCAGCGGCGACGACCGGTTCGGAGCGCCGTCCGGCGAGACGATCTTCGTCAACCTCGACCACGCCGACAAGATCAAGCGGCTGCTGGTCTTCGTCTACATCTACGACCAGACGCCCGCCTTCGACCGGACGCACGCGCTGGTCACCCTCTACCCGAGCACCGGGCCGCGCATCGAGATCTCCCTCGACGAACGTCATCCGCAGGCCCGCTCGTGCGCGGTCGTCCTGCTGGAGAACGTGAAAGACGAGCTGGTCGTCCGGCGCGAGGTGAAGTTCGTCTACGGCTTCCAGGCCGAGCTGGACCGGCTCTACGGCTGGGGACTCCAGTGGGGGCGCGGGTACAAGACCACCAAGGCATGACCGGGAGCCGGTCCGCCCCGGGCCGGCGCCGCGCGGGCCGCGGTCGGCGCCGGACGGACGGCGGTCGGTGCCGGATGGACCCCGCTCAGCGCCGGATGAACTGCGGACCCTGCGGCGGCAGCCGGAAGGCCGCGCCGGGACCCGGCGCCGGTGCCGAGGCCACGGGCTGCGGGTAGCCGTACGCCGGCTGCATGGCCGGCGGGGCCTGGGTCTGCGGGGCGTGGGGCGGCAGCGCCTGCGTCTGAGGCTGCGCCGCCGTGCCGTCTGCGGATCCGGCCTCGGCGGACCGGGCCGGGCCTGCCGCACCGCCCGCCTCGGGGGCGTTCTCGTCCACGGAGATGCCGTGGTCGGTGGCCAGTCCGACCAGTCCGTCCGAATAGCCCTCGCCCAGGGCGCGGAACTTCCACCCCTCGCCGCGCCGGTACAGCTCGCCGCAGATCAGGGCCGTCTCGGCGCCCGTCTCGGGCCGCACGTCGAAGTAGGCCAGCGGCTCGCCGCCGCCCCCGGCCGTGGCGTCGTACAGCAGGATGCGCAGGTCGCGCACGCGCTCGAACGGCACGTCCTCCGCGGAGGCGACGACCAGTACCCGGTCGACCACGGCCGGTACGGCTCCCAGGTCCGCCTGGATCGCGTCCGTGACCTCCTCGCCCAGGAGCTTCTTGCCGAGGCGCCACACCGACCCCGACGGGTGCCGGGGCTGGTTGTAGAAGACGAAGTCCTCGTCGGAGCGCACGCGCCCGTCCCGGCCCAGGACCAGGGCCGAGGCGTCCACGTCCGGGACCTCGGGTCCGGTGGTCCAGCGCAGCACCGCCCGCACCGCCGTCGGCGTCACGGGGATGTTGGAACCCTTCTGCATCGCGTGCGTCATGCCCGTCATCCTGCCCTCCCGGGGCGGAGCGGGACAATGCGGCCCCCCTTGCCGTACCACTTGTCCTTGGAGCGGGTCGTGGGCATGGTGCAAGAGGGTTACCTGAATTTCATGAGTTTGGGGAACTCTTGACACTCATTCGTACGTACTATTACCGGCCATGCCAGTTGGGCCGCCTAGGCAGTACGGGGGAAGCACATGCGTCATTTCGGGCACATATCGCCCGCGGTTCGCAAGGACCTCTTCCACCAGGAGCCTTGCGAATTCACGGCGGACTCCCCGGCCCGCATCCTGGCGGCGGCCCTCGGCGCCACGCTCTACAGCCCCGCGACCCGCCCCCGCCTCGCCGACGACGTCCGCAAGCAGGCCGCCCGCGGGGTCGTCTCCATGGTGCTCTGCCTGGAGGATTCCATCGGCGACGCCGAGGTGGCCGAAGCCGAGGAGAACCTCGTCCGGCAGTTCGCGGACCTCGACGAGGGCGGCGGCGAGCTCCCGCTGCTCTTCATCCGGGTGCGCCGTCCCGAGCAGATCGGCGATCTCGTCGAGCGCCTCGGCACGTCCGTCCATCATTTGGCCGGATTCGTACTTCCGAAGTTCACGGAAGAGCGTGGAGAGCCCTTCCTGGACGCCGTGGCCAAGGCCGAGGCCGCCTGCCGGCGGCGGCTCTTCGCCATGCCCGTGCTCGAATCCCCCGAGCTACTCCATCTGGAGACCCGGGCCGGCGCGCTCGCCGGGATCTTCCGCACCGTCGACCGGCACCGCGACCGCGTGCTCGCGCTGCGCCTCGGCGTCACCGACTTCTGCTCGGCGTACGGCCTGCGCCGCACCCCCGACATGACGGCGTACGACGTCCAGATCGTGGCCGGGGTGATCGCGGACGTGGTGAACGTCCTCAGCCGCGCCGACGGAACCGGGTTCACGGTCACCGGCCCGGTCTGGGAGTACTTCCGCCACCAGGAGCGGCTCTTCAAGCCCCAGCTGCGCCGCAGCCCCTTCCTCGACGGCGAGGCCGAGGAGCTGCGCACCGCGCTGATCGAGCACGACCTCGACGGCCTGCTCCGCGAGATCGAGCTCGACCGGGCCAACGGACTCCTCGGCAAGACCTGCATCCACCCGGCGCACGTCACCCCCGTGCACGCCCTGTCCGTGGTCTCGCACGAAGAATTCAGCGACGCGCAGGACATTCTTCGGCCGGAGCGCGGCGGTGGTGGGGTGCTCCGATCGGTTTATACGAACAAAATGAACGAAGTGAAGCCCCACCGGGCCTGGGCCGAGCGCACGCTGCTGCGGGCCGAGGTCTTCGGTGTGGCGAAGGAGCAGGTCGGCTTCGTGGACCTGCTCACGGCCGGGCTCTCGGTCTGAGCCCGGGGACGACGACGGAAGAGACGGTCATCAACGACGTGGTGTGGTCGGGAACGTGGGTCGCCCAGCGGCTCGGTGTCAGCCTGGAAGAGGGCGAGGTCCCCGGTCCGCCGCTGGCGGACCTGCTGGGCCTGGCCCTGCGGCGCAACCCCAAGCGGGCCCATCTGCTGGTCTCCCAGGTGCTCGGAAAGCACGTGCCGCAGTCCCCGGAGACGGTCTACCGGGCCGGCTTCGGTCTCGGTGAGCGGGTCCGGGAGCTGCTCGGCCCGGCGGAGGCGGAGCGTGCGGTCGTCCTCGGCTACGCGGAGACCGCGACCGGCCTCGGGCACTGCGTGGCCGACGGCCTCGGCGGGCCCGCCGCCTGCCTGCACTCGACCCGGCGCCCGGTGGCCGGGATCGCGGCGGCCGGAGGCTTCGAGGAGTCGCACTCCCACGCCACCTCCCACCTGCTGCTCCCCGAGGACCCGCAGCTGCTGGCCGGGACCGGTCCGCTGGTGCTCGTCGACGACGAGTTCTCCACCGGCAACACGGTGCTGAACACCATCCGCGACCTGCACGCGCGGTATCCGCGCGAGCACTACGTGGTCGTGGCCCTCGTGGACATGCGCTCGGCCGCCGACCGGGCGCGCCTCGACGCCTTCGCCGCGGAGCTCGGCGCCCGCATCGACCTGATCGCCCTGGCCACGGGCACGGTGACCCTCCCGGAGGGCGTGCTCGCGAAGGGGCAGGCCCTGGTGGAGCAGTACGAGGCGGCAGGGGCACCGGCCGGAGCCGCTGCCGGGGCCGTCGTGCCGCCCGTCCGGGTGGACCTGCGGTGGCCCGCCGGGCTGCCCGACGGCGGCCGGCACGGCTTCAGCGCCGCGCACCGCGACGCCCTGGACAAGGAGCTGCCCGAGCTGGCCGGGCGGATATCCGGCGCGCTCGGCCCGCAGCCCGGCCGGGTGCTCGTCCTCGGCAACGAGGAACTGATGTACGCGCCGCTGCGGCTCGCGCGCGAGCTGGAGCGCTCCGGCGCGGCCGCGGAGGTCCGCTTCTCCACCACGACCCGCTCGCCCGTGCTGGCCGTGGACGACCCCGGCTACGCCATCCGCACCCGGCTGGTCTTCCCGGCCCACGACGACCCCGCGGACGGCCCCGGCGACCGGTACGCGTACAACGTCGCCGGAGCGGGCTTCGACGCCGTCGTGGCCGTCGTCGACTCCGTGGGCGACACGGAGCTGCTGCACGCCCCGGACGGGCTGCTCGCCAGGCTGGCCCCGCACACCGGGCGGGTCCTGCTGGCCGTCGTCCCGTCGTACGTCCCGTCGCGGCCCGCCGTATCCACTGCACCGGCCGCATCCGCCGCCGTACCCGACGCACTCGACCGGCAGGAGCCGACGATGCCCGAGCCTCTCCGAGGCCCCGACTTCTCCTCCTACGCCGCCGAGGACGTCGGCTGGCTCCTCCAGGACCTCTCCGGCGTCGAGCTGGAGGCCCCCACGGAGGAGCGCGAGGAGGCCATCCAGGCCGGCGGCGCCCACTACGCCGAGTCCCTGCCCGTCGAGTACCAGCCCACCCCGCAGTACCAGGAGCTGTACCAGGCGGCCCTCAGCGCCTCCGCGAGCCGTATCGCCCGCGCCGTCGGCACCGTCACCGAGACCGTCCTCGCCGAGCGCTCGCCCTCCCCGGTCCTGGTCTCCCTGGCCCGCGCCGGCACGCCCGTCGGCGTACTGATGCGCCGCTGGGCGCAGTACCGGCACGGCCTCGACCTCCCGCACTACGCCGTCTCCATCGTGCGCGGCCGCGGCATCGACGCGAACGCCCTGCGCTGGCTGGCCGCCCACCACGACCCCGCCGACGTCGTGTTCGTCGACGGCTGGACCGGCAAGGGTGCCATCACCCGCGAACTGGCCGCCGCGCTGGAGGAGTTCGAGGGCTTCAACCCGGACATCGTGGTGCTGGCCGACCCCGGCGGCTGCGTGGCCACGTACGGCACCCGCGAGGACTTCCTCATCCCCTCCGCCTGCCTCAACTCCACGGTCTCCGGGCTCATATCGCGTACCGTGCTGCGGGCGGACCTGGTCGGCCCGCAGGACTTCCACGGTGCGAAGTTCTATCGCGAGCTGGCCGGTGCGGACGTGTCCGTGGACTTCGTGGAGACGGTGGCGGCCCGCTTCGGCGAGGTCACCGAAGCCGTCGCCTCGGAAGTCAAGGAACTGCTCGCCGCGGACCGTTCCCCCACCTGGGAGGGGTGGGCCGCGGTCGAGCGCATCAGCGAGGAGTACGGCATCCACGATGTGAACCTGGTCAAGCCCGGGGTCGGCGAGACCACCCGGGTACTGCTGCGCCGCGTCCCCTGGAAGATCCTGGCCCGCCGGGGTGCGGGCGCCGACCTGGGCCACGTACGCCTGCTCGCCGAGCAGCGCGGGGTCCCGGTCGAGGAGGTCGACGGCCTTCCCTACACCTGTGTCGGACTGATCCACCCCCGGTACACGCGCGGCGCCACGGGCGCCGACGGAAAGGCGGTGGCCTCGAAGTGACCGTCCTGATCGCAAGCGACCTCGACCGTACGCTCATCTACTCGTCGGCTGCCCTCGCGCTGGCCATGCCCGACGCGGAGGCGCCCCGGCTGCTCTGCGTCGAGGTGCACGAGAGCAAGCCGCTGTCCTACATGACCGAGACGGCCGCGGCCCTGCTGGCGGAGCTCACTTCGGCGCCCGGCGTGGTCTTCGTGCCGACCACCACCCGCACCCGCAAGCAGTACCAGCGGATCAGCTTCCCCGGCCGTCCGGCCCGGTACGCGATCTGTGCCAACGGCGGCCAGCTGCTGGTCGACGGGGTCCCGGACCGCGACTGGCGGCGCGCCGTGGCGGGGAAGCTCGCGCAGGAGTGCGCGCCGCTGGAGGACGTACGGGCCCACCTGATCGCCACCGCGGACCCGGCGTGGCTGCGCAAGGAGCGGGTGGCCGAGGACCTCTTCGCCTACCTGGTCGTCGAACGCCCGCTGCTGCCGACGGACTGGGTCAAGGACCTGTCCGAGTGGGCCGAGGCCCGGGGCTGGGGCGTCTCGCTCCAGGGCCGCAAGATCTACGCCGTCCCGAAGCCGCTGACCAAGAGCGCGGCGATGGCGGAGGTGGCCCGGCGCACCGGGGCCGACCACACCCTCGCCGCCGGCGACTCGCTGCTCGACGCCGACCTGCTGGTGGCGGCGGACCGGGCGTGGCGGCCGGGCCACGGAGAACTGGCCGACGCCGGCTGGAAAGCGCCGGGAGTCACCGCCCTCGACCAGCTGGGCGTGCTCGCCGGAGAGGAAATCGTGCGCCAGTTCGCCCGAGCCTCCGGTGGATCGGGCGTCTTGTCGGCAGACTGAGGCCCATGACCAAGGGCAACTCAACCAAGATCACCGACGAGCTCTATGCCTACGTGCTCGCACACAACCCCCCGCTGGACGCGATCCAGCGGGGGGTCGTCGCGACGACCTACGAAAAGTTCCCGGACTCGGCCGGCATGCAGTCGGCCGAGGAGCAGGGCCCGCTGCTCGCGTTCCTGGTCCGGCTGACCGGCGCCCGCACCATCGTGGAGGTCGGCACCTTCACCGGCTTCTCCACCCTCTCCATGGCCCAGGCCCTCCCCGCCGACGGCACGCTGATCGCCTGCGACATCTCGGAGGAGTGGACCGCGTACGGCCGCGAGGCGTGGGAGGCCGCAGGCGTGGCGGACCTCATCGACCTGCGCATCGCCCCGGCCCTCGACACCCTGCGGGCGCTGCCGGCCGAGCCGCACATCGACATGGCGTACCTGGACGCGGACAAGCAGAACCAGATCGCCTACTGGGAGGAGATCGTGCCGAGGCTGCGGCCCGGCGGCCTGATCGTCACCGACAACACGCTCTTCCACGGCAGGGTCCTGGACAAGGACCCGTCCGAGGCGGCCGCGGGAGTCCAGGCCTTCAACGACCACGTGGCCGCGGACCCGCGCATGGAGAGCGTCATGACCATCATCTCGGACGGCCTGACCTTCTCGCGCAAGCGCTGACCACCCGCCGGCCGCTCCGTCAGCCGCAGCCGCCGCCCCCGCAGCACCCGCCGCCGCTGGGTGCGGGGGCGGCAGCCGTACCGCCCACGGCGACGGCGGACAGCAGCTTGACGGTGTCGCCGTGCCCCTGCGGGCAGTCGGCGGGCGCGGAGGACTCCGCCATCGGCCGGTTCAGCTCGAAGGTGTCGTCGCAGGTCCGGCAGCGGTATTCGTATCGAGGCATGCGCACAGGCTACGCACTCGTGTCGGCCGGGCGAAGCCCTCCCCGCAGGATCAGGCCTGCGGCTGCGGGCGGCCGCCACTGCCTGCCGGGGACCGGGTACCGGCCCGCGCCCGCTGCTCCCGGGCCGCCTGCTCGGGGTGGCGGGCCTGCCAGTACGGGTTGTCGTGCGGCAGCGCGCTGCCGACACGCCCGTACATTCCGAACCACATCAGCATCACGCCGACGACAAAGCTGAACAGCACGTTCTCGATCTGGAAGGCCAGGAAGTTGTAGTTGCTGTCGAGCAGCGCGAGGTTCACGAAGCCGCTGGCGATGAAGGCCACGCCGAGCACGATGTTGAGCGTCGAGGCGAACGTCCCGCCGATCACCATGCCGACGAACAGCAGCAGGCCGACCAGGATCGACAGCACGCTCAGCGCGCCGTTGGTGTTCATGCCCAGGACGCGGTCGCCGCCGGTGTCGAAGAAGCCGATGTTGTCGGTCAGGCCGAGGATCCCGAAGACGACGAGCAGCAGACCGGTCAGCCCGGCCCCGACCCGGTAGACCTTGCTGAGCTTGTGGTCGGTGGGCAGGTGCTCGTCGAGCGTGGCATTGACGGGATGCAGGAGGCGCTGCACCACGTGGGACTTCTCCGGCGGGCCGGTCTCGTAGGGCTCGTGCGGTACGTACGGCGCGTAGTGCTCGTGGGGCTCGTGGCACCCGTACGCCGCATGAGGTGCGTATTCCTGGGGTGCGTGCGGTGTCCGGGGTGCACTGGGCCTCTGGGACGTGTGGGCAGCCATACCGCGCTCCTCTGGTCCGTTGCGTGCACCTCCCAGCATCCGCCGATGCCGCCCCCCGGACAACTCCGAACAGATCGGAAAAACCTGGACGGCTCGCGCCCTACCCGACGGCGCGCCTGCCCCGCAGATCCGTCACGACCCGGCCCACCGCCTCCCGGATCTCCTTCATCTCCTGGAGGAAACGCCAGTAGTCGGGATGCCGTTCCTCCAGCCCTGCGCGCGCCCGCTCCACCCGGGCGACCGCGTCGTCCAGCGGCCGCGCGTGCCGCGCGTCGGGCACACTGCGGCCCTCCATCGCCAGCCGCTGGGCATCGCGGATCGCGAACCGCGTCCGGTCGATCTCCTGCTGCGGATCCTCGGCCACGGCGTTCAGGAGCCGCAGCCGGTCCCCGGCCGCCGACACCGCCCCGTCCGTCGCGTCGAGCAGCGCCCGTACGGTCCCCAGCATGGCCGTCGCGTCCGCCCAGTGCTGGGTGCTGCGCGCCGCGGCCGCCTCGCGCAGCTTCTCCTCTGCCTGCGCCACGGAAGCGGCGGCATGGTCCGGAACCTGCTGCAGGTCCTGCCAGCACTCCGCGCTGAACCGGCGGCGCAGCTCGCTCAGGATCGGATCCACCTGGCCGGCCCGCGTCTGCAGCGCCTGCGCCCGGGTCCGCAGGCTCACCAGCCGGCGGTCCATCTCGGCGGCCCGCTCCGGCAGCCGCTCGGCCTCGGCCCGTATCCCCTCGGCCTCGCGCAGCAGCCTGTCCGCACGCTGGATGGTCTCCTGCACCCCGTGCTGCCCTGCGCCCTGGTTGAGCTTGGTCAGCTCGGGCGCGAGCGCGGCGAGCCGGGCGGCCAGCTCGTCGGCCCGCATCCCCGACGCCCGCACCTCGTCGAGGGCGTTGCTCGCCGCCAGCAGCGCGGCCTTCGCCCGCTCCCGCGCCGGCGCGAGCCGCGCCAGCTGCGTCTCGGCCTTGTCCAGCAGCGGCCGCAGGCTCTGCTCGAACCGGTCGAGCTCGCCCCTGACGCGGACCAGCTCGTCCTTGGCGCGCGTCAACTCGTCCCGGGCCCGGACGGCGACCCCGGCGTCCAACTCCGCCCGGTCGAGGTCGTACCGGTCGACCGTCTCGATGTACTGGTGGCTGACCTGGTCGATGCGCTGCCCCAGCGCCGTGAACCCGTCGGCGGCCTGCCGCGCCCCGGGCGACCCGTCCGCCGCGGCGATGGTCTCGATCGAGATCCGCAGGTCCCGCTGTGCCGTGTCGAGCTCGTAGAACGCGTCGGCCGCGGCATCCTTCGCCGCCTGCGCCTCGGCCCGCCGACTCTCGTCCCGCCCACCGAACCACCGCCGGGAAGTCGCCGTCACAATCCCTCTCCCGTACCCCGTCCGCCCGTGTCCCGCCTTGCCTTGCTCCATTCTCTCCCACCGTGCACTCCTGGGTGGTGGGAGAGCTTGTGATAGTTTCTTCCCACTCCGGATGGGGCTGGTTCGGGCTGGACCACAACTCTAGGGTTGGAAGCTGCCTGCTTCGGCAGTCGGCGGAGTCACGTAGGCTGTCCACTCATAGAGGCAGCGATCATGTGCCGGTCTCCAGGCCGGCGGGGGTGCGTAGCTCAGGGGTAGAGCGCTGCTCTTACAAAGCAGATGTCGGCGGTTCGAAACCGTCCGCGCCCACCAGTACGAAGGCCCCCGACCGGTCACGGTCGGGGGCCTTCGTCGTGGGTCGTCACGGGTTCCCGACGGCAGTCCGGCTCTCAACTGCCGTACGAGGGCCCCCGGTTCGGCTAGGCGATGCTGTTGAACTTGTTTCCCTCGCCCGCGTACAGGTTCGTCGCCTGCCGGATGAACGGGGTCGTCGGCGAGCCGGTCGAGCGGTAGACGTACGTGCCGTTCGGGCCGTGGGCGATCAGGTCGGGGCGGCCGTCGCCGGTGGCGTCGCCGGCGCCGACGAGGTGGGGGAAGGCGTTCCAGCCGGCGCCGATCCTGACGCGGGCGGTGAAGCCGCCCTTGCCGTTGCCCTGGTGGAGCCAGAGGACGCCGGAGGTGTCGCGGGCGACGAGGTCGCCGGCAGCGGTGCCCGCGATGTTGCCGACGGCAGTGATCTGGTTGTAGATCTGCCAGCCGCCGCCGACCCGGGCGCGGGGGGCGAAGGGGGCCGACGGGCTGCCGGTGCCCTTGTAGAGCCACAGCACGCCTGCGGTGTCGGTGGCGAGGAGGTCGGGGCGCCCGTCGCCCGTGAGGTCGCTGCCGCCGGTGGTCTTGTTGTAGACCTGCCAGCCGCCGCCGACCTTGGTACGGGGTGCGAAGGTGCCCTTGCCGGTGCCCTGGTGGAGCCACAGGACGCCCGAGGTGTCGCGCGTGACGAGGTCGCCCGCCGCGGTGCCGGCGAGGTTCCCGGCGGCCTCGATCTGGTTGTACACCTGCCAGCCGGTGGCGACCTTCGTCCGCTTGGCGGTGGTGATCCGGCTGCCGGACTGCCAGTCGAAGAGGTCGTCCCGTTGCAGGACGCCCGAGGCGTCGCGCGAGAGGACGTCCGTCGAGCCGTTGTCGTTGAAGTCGTGCGGGTTGGCCTGACGCGAGACCTGGAGGCCGCCCGAGGCGGTCGCCGGGCCGCCGACGCCGTCGGCCGGAGTGGCGGTGATCTGCCAGGTGTACGCGCCGTTCGGGGCGCTGATGCCGTCCAGGAGGCCGTCCCACACGAAGGCGAAACGGCTGTCGGCGACCGGCTGGGGCAGGTGCTTGGTGAGCTTCCTGCCGGTGGCCGTGTGCGTGAGCGTGAGGTCCACGGTGGCGTTCGGCCGGGACAGGGTCCACTCCATCGGGACTGCGGTGCCCGGCTTCTCCAGGTTGACCGCGGTCGGGACCGCAGACCCGGCCACCTTGACGGCCAGGACACGGCCCGTCTCCGCCACGAGCGTGACGCGCGGAATGCCGTCCGTCTCGTCGAAGATCCGGAACAGCCCGTCGGCGTCGGCCGTGGCGCCGCGCACGAGCAGGCTGCCGTCCGGGGCGTGGGCCACGCTGGAGAAGTGCTCCAGGAGCTTGTACGGCGCGGCGTCGGCGGTGGTGACCCTCCGCGCGTACAGCGGGCGCAGCGTCTCGTCGGCGGCCTTCCCCGGCACGCCGTAGAGCAGCGAGTGGCCGGCGATGCCGGCGATGACCGCGCTGCTCATGGAGCTGTCCATTTCGTACCGCCGCGTCATGCTGCGCCCGCTCACGACGAGCCTGGTGACGCCGCCCGCGTACTCGCTCCACGCCCTGTAGTCGGCGGTGTACGCGCCCGTGGAGGCCGGTCCCCACGCGCCGGTGACCTCCCTGGTGCCGGAGGGGCCGGTGAGGCCGAGGAGCTCGCTCCAGAAATCGGTCCGGAAAGTCGCCGGCGAGGGGAACACCCGGTTGCTGCTGAGGATGAGCGCGTGGCTGGCCGTGGAGGCGACGACCTTGAAGTTCTGGCTGTAGGGGCCGCTCGCGCGCTGCGTCTTCTGTGTGACCCCGCCGACCTGGGTGAGCTGCCACAGCTCGTGGTAGTCCGCCGTGGTCGGAACGGTCACGAAGAGGTACCGGCCGACCACGCCGACGAGCTTGGCCCCGGCCTTGAACTCGGATACGAGGTCGAAGGACGCGGACCAGTCGGCGCCGGGCGTCATGTCCCGCAGGGACACCGCGCCGGCGCCGTTGCTGGTGACGACGACGTCGGAGTTGCTGTCGTGACCGGTGGCGTCCGTACCGACCGGCACCACCGAGCCGTCGGCGAACCCGTGCCACTCCAGGACCGTGGTGCCGGCGCCGTCCTTCCGGGACGTGAGGTAGCCGGTGTCGCCGGTGCTGACGATCTCGGCGTCGAGGGGCAGATTCGCCTCGGCGGTGGCGGTGGCGGTGATGCCGGCGACGGCACCGCTCGCGGAGACCGGAGCGGCCGCGGCCCCGGGCGAGACCAGTACGCCGGCACCGACCGACACGGCGAGAACGGTGGCGATAGAGGCGCCGAGACGGTGTCGGGTGCTGCGTGCGGAATGCAAGGAAGTCCCCCTGAGGAGCCGATCGGCCCGCACGTCTGTGCGTACCGCTCGATCAGACTCGCCAGGAGGGGAGGTGGTTGTACGCGTGGGCCCGGGTTTTACGGGGGTGACGCGTACACCGGACAGGAGGCCGGGTGCAGGGGGATACTCGGAGCATGTGCCGGAGTATCAAGACGCTGCGTCCGCCCGCCCTGCCCGAGAAGGCCACGGAGGACGAGATGAGGGCCGCGGCGCTGCAGTACGTACGGAAGGTGTCCGGGTTCCGGGCGCCCGCTGCGCACAACCGGGAGGTTTTCGACGCCGCCGTCGAGGCGGTGGCCGAGGCGACCCGGGCGCTGCTCGACGGGATAGAGGTGCGCGGCGGCCACCGCCACGCGCACGCCGAGGCCTAGGCCGAGGGGCCGCGCGCAGGTCAGCGGCCCGTACGGGGGCGGCGGCGCAGGACCCAGATGCCGGCACCCAGCGCGCCGGTGGCCAGGGTCGCGCCCAGGGCGATCTCGGCCGGGCTCATCGCGCCGATGCTGCCGCCGAGGCCGCCGCGGGCCGCACCAGGGGTGACCTGCAGGGAGACCGTGACCCGGCGGCCGCCGCACTCGAAGGTGACCGAGTGCGAGCCCGGGGTGGCGTTCCGGAGGACCTGCGCGGTGCCGAACAGGTTGGAGGCCTGCAGGTTGCCGGCCGTCAGGTGGACGTCGCGGAAGGCGGTGGAGGTGGCCCGGCCGGTGCGCGTGTTGCAGCCCTCGATGTTCAGCGAGACCCGGCCGCCGGGGGCGACGGTGCTCGGGGAGACCGCGGCGATCGGCCCGGCCGCGGCGGCAGCCGGGACCGCGGCGGTCAGGGTGGCGGGCAGGACGGCGGCGGCGGTCAGTGCGGTCGCGGCCGCGACGCTCGTGAGTCGCATGGGTAACTCCTCGGCTCCTCGGAAACGGCGCGGCCAGGGCACGGATGTGACGCGGAATCGGATGCGCACCGTGCTGTGGACGTTAGGAGCCGTGGGCGAGCCAGGCGATCGGGGCCGGGTGAACGGGTGAGCGCGCTGAGCCGCCCGGGGGAGCGGGCTCAGCCCGCGGGCGCCGGGACCGGCCGGCGCACGAGGTACGCCGCCAGCCCGCCTGCGGCGAAGAGCGCGACCACCGACACGGCGGTGCCCAGCCAGGTCGCCCCGAGCCACTGGGCGCCGAAGTACCCCAGCCCCACGCTGTAGCCCGCCCAGGCCATGCCCGCCAGGGCCGACCACGGCAGGAAGTCCTTGATCCGGCGGTGCGCCGCGCCCGCGCCCAGCGAGACGACGGACCGGCCGGCCGGGGCGAAGCGCGCGATGACGACGAGGGCCCCGCCGCCCCGGCTCAGTGCCTGTCCGAGGCGTTCCTGGGCGCGGGTGAGCCGCCGCGACCGGGCGATCGCCCGGTTCAGCCGGGGCCCGCCGCGGCGGGCCAGCCGGTACGCGGCCAGATCGCCCACGACGGAGGCGGTGGTGGCGCACACCAGGAGCCCGAAGATGTCGGGAACCGGCTCGGGTACGGGCGGGCCGGCGCCGACGGCACCGGCGGCTTCCGCGGCACCGGCCGCGGCGGCCGCGGCAGCCGCGGTGATCACCAGTACTCCGCTGGGCAGTACGGGCAGGAAGACGTCGAGGATGACGGAAACCGCCACCACCGCGTAGATCCAGGGGCTCGTGGTCAGCGACCCCACAGTCTCAAGCAAAACGGGACTCCCCAGTCCGGTTGACGTGCATCGGCGTAACGCGCCGCGACGTCGCGGGGGAGCGGCAGGGGCGGCCTGACAGCCATACAGCGTACGCATGGGGTTCACGTGGCCTGCGGGCGGGGCCTGCGCTGTGTCAACCCCCCGGACCCGTCCCTTTGGCGCGCCCGCCCGAGGGCCCGCCAAAAAGGGAGGGTCCGGCCCGCGACCGCCCCCTGCGTCCTGCCCCCGCCGTGCCCCGGCGGCTACCCGTCCGCCGTCAGGTCCCGGTCCAGCGTCGTGACCAGTCGCGCGCCGGCCCGCTCGCCCCGGCCGCCCTTGCGGGCCTGTTCCAGCCGCAGCCGTGCGGTACGGCCCTCCAGGGCCAGGGTCATGAGCTGGTTCGCGAACCACGGTCCGCCCGAGCGCCGCCACACCAGCGGTGGCCGCCCGGTCCGGCCGTGCCCGCTCAGCACCCGGCCGAGCCACCGGCCCGCCCGGCTCCAGGCGAACCGGAAGCCGACCTTCACCGCCACGTGGATGGAGTTGTGCACCGGGGAGCACGTCAGCTGGAAGATCCGCGAGGTGGTCGCGGTCCGCGGCTCGGCGACGTACGCGTGGTGCACGTCGCCGGACAGCACGCACACGGTGGCGGGGGCCCGCGGGCCGGTCCCGACCTCCTCGATCAGATCGGTGAGCGCCGCGAACGACGGCGGGAAGGCCGCCCAGTGCTCCAGGTCGCTGCGCCGCCGCAGGTCCTCCCCGATCCGCGCCCAGCGCTCCCCGCGCTCGCCGCGGCACAGGGCGGCGTTCCACCCCTCCGCGTCGTGTATCAGCGGCGGGAGCAGCCACGGCAGCGAGGCGCCGATCAGCAGGTGGTCGTAGCCGCCGTGGCCCTCCAGGGCGTTGTCCCGGAGCCACTGCTGCTCCTCCGGGTCGAGCATGGCGCGCCGCTCCTCGTCGAGGACGCGCGCGGCCCGGGTGTCGACCATCAGTAGCCGGGTCCCGCCGAAGTCGCGGCGGTAGCTCCAGCGGACGGAGGCGGGGTCGGCGTCGGCTCCGGCGGCGAAGCGGCGCAGCGCGTCGGTCCCGTCCGGCGTCGTGCGCACGGCCGTGTACAGCGGGTCGGCGGCCAGATCGGCGGGGGAGAGATTGCCCAGGTGCTGGTGGACCCAGTACGACATCAGCCCGCCGAGCACCCGCTCCTGCCACCAGGGCAGGGCGCGCCGCTCGGCCACCCACGCGGCGCTGGTGTTCCAGTCGTCGGACAGGTCGTGGTCGTCGAAGATCATGCAGCTGGGCACCGTCGACAGCAGCCAGCGGATCTCCGGGTCGAGCCAGGATTCGTAGTAGAGCCAGGTGAATTCCTCGTAGTCCGCGACCTGGGCACCGGGGGCCTCGCCCAGCCCGCGCCGGGAGGCGACCCGGCGCCGGGTCTCGCGGGACAGCTGGTCGGCGTAGACCTGGTCGCCGAGGAGGAGCAGTACGTCGGGCCGGACGGACTCGGGGGCCGCCGCCAGCCGGGCGGCGAGCGTGTCGAGGGCGTCGGGGCCGTGCGGACCGCGGCCTTCCGCGGGCGGGGCGGCCTGCCGGCAGGAGCCGAAGGTGACCCGGAGCGGGGCCGGGGCCCGGCCGGGGGCCTTCGCGGCCGGGGTGGTGATCGTGCTGGCCGGGAAGCGGCTGTCGGGCAGCGGCCAGACCGTACGGCCGTCGAGCAGGACCTCGTACGCGGTGGTGCTCCCCGGGGTCAGACCGGTGACGGGGATCAGGGCGTAGTGGTGGCCCGCTATCTGGAAGGTGCGTACGGAACCGCCGGCCCCGTCGGCGCAGCGGACCTCTGCCGTGCAGGGCCGGTCGGCCTCGACCCAGACGGTGGCGGTGTCACCGGTGTCCCAGTCCACGTACCGCAGCAGTGGCCCGAGGCGCAGTACGCCCATCCAACTCCCCCTCTTCCGTCGCCCCTTGTCTCAAGGTACGACGGAGAGGGGGTCGATGGTTCCTGATCGGCGGCGAAGATCAGCAGCCGTTCAGCACGTTCTGGAGGGCGGTCTTCTCGGCGGAGTCGATGGTCAGGCCCCAGTACTGCTTCACGTGGACCCACGCGCGGGCGTAGGTGCAGCGGTACGAGGTCCGGGAGGGCAGCCACTCGGCGGGGTCGAGGTCGCCCTTGGCCTGGTTCACGTTGTCGGTCACGGCGATGAGCTGCGGCCGGGTGAGGTCGTTGGCGAACTGCTGGCGCTTGGCCGTGGTCCAGGAGTTGGCGCCCGAGCGCCAGGCCTCGGAGAGGGCGACGACGTGGTCGATGTCGAGGTCGGAGGCGGCGGTCCAGGTGGCGCCGTCGTACTCGGAGAACCAGCTGCCGCTGACGGACGCGCAGGCGGAGTCGGTGACGACGTTCACGCCGTCGCGCTTGAGGACGGTCTCGCGGGTGTTACAGGAGCCGGAGACGGTGCTCCAGTGCGGGAAGAGGTCACGGCTGTAGCCGCTGGAGGAACCTTCCGCCTTGGCGGTGACCGAGGCCAGGTAGGAGCGGGCCGCGGCGGCGCTCATGGGCGTGGGCATGGCGGCCTGGGCGGCGGGTGCGTTCACGAGCGCGGTGGCCGCGAAAGTGGCCGCTGCTGCCGCGAGCATGCCAAATCGACGCGCGTAGACACCGGACATGAGGACTCCTAGGTGCGGGGGGTTGCGTGGCGGTGCGGACCCCGGCGGGGCCCGGCCATCGTGGCGGCGCCGGGTGTCACGGGGATGGGCGCCAGGTAACAGGGTGGCGACATGGTCACGTCAGATCAAGCCGTCCAACCAACCCCGTTCAAGCGGAAGTTGAGATTCCGGTGTGGCGGGCGGCTCCGCCGGTGCGCGCGGCCGGCCGGCGGCGAGGGGGAGGCTCGGCATCGAGGTCCATTCCTGGGCGCCCCGGAGGTGCCGTAATCTGTACGGAGCAGAAGGGGAGTAGCTCTTCGCCGGACCGTCGACATACTGCTGGGTCACCCAGCCGGCGCCCGGAGGCAGGCCGCGGTCAGCGGTCGGCCAGCGAGACCTTCGGCCGCAGTGTCCTCGTACCTTCAGGGCGCCGCTGTGCCGAAGCGACCCCTGAAACAGCGCAGGTCTCTCGGTGCGGCAGCCTCCTGCCCGACCGATTGAGGTTTCCACCCCGTGATCAGCTTCAGCATCCTGGCGATCGCCTTCGGCGTCGTCTTCCTCGCCGAGCTGCCCGACAAGACCGCCCTCGCCGGGCTCATGCTCGGCACCCGCTACCGCGCCTCGTACGTCTTCGCCGGGGTCGCGGCGGCCTTCGCCGTGCACGTGGCGCTCGCCATCGCGGCGGGCAGCGTGCTGACGTTGCTGCCGCACCGGCTCGTCCAGGCGGTGGTCGGCGTCCTCTTCCTGGCCGGCGCGGCGGTCCTGCTGTTCCGCAAGAGCGACGATGAGGAAGAGGTCAAGGCGCCCGCGGACCAGTCCTTCTGGAAGGTCTCCGGGGCGGGCTTCATGCTGATCCTGGTCGCCGAGTTCGGCGACCTGACCCAGATCATGACCGCGAACCTCGCCGCCCGCTACGACGATCCCGTCTCGGTCGGCCTGGGCGCGGTACTGGCCCTGTGGGCCGTCGCGGGCATCGGCATCCTGGGCGGCCGCACGCTGATGAAGTACGTACCGCTGCGCCTGATCACGAAGATCGCGGCGGCCGTGATGGCGGCGCTGGCGGTCTTCAGCCTCTACGAGGCGATCGCGGGCTGAGCTGAGCCGAGCGGGCCGGGGTGCACCCGGACCCGGGCATGCGGAGGGGCTCGTACCGGTGGCATCCGCCGGTGCGAGCCCCTCCGTCGCGTGTGTCCGTGTCCGTGTCCGAGTCCGCGTGCGTCGTGCAGGTCAGGCTGCGGCGGCCACGGTCAGCCGGATCGAGCCGTCCGGGGCCGGCTCCACGCGTACGGACCTCAGGTCGGCGACGTGCACGGTCGGGCCGTGCTCGCCCGCGCGCGGTCCGACGCCCACGACGCGCATGCCGGCGGCCCGCCCGGCGGCGATCCCGGCTCCGGAGTCCTCGAAGACGATGCAGTCCGCCGGGTCGACGCCCAGTTCGGCGGCGCCCTTGAGGAAGCCCTCCGGGTGCGGCTTGCTGGCCTCGACGTTCTCGGCCGTGACGCGCACCTCGGGCATGGGCAGGGCGGACGCCGTCATCCGGGCCGTGGCCAGGGCCTCGTCGGCGGAGGTGACGAGCGCGTGCGGCAGCCCGCCGATGGCCGCCATGAACGCCGGTGCGCCCTCGATCGGCACGACGCCGTCGGTGTCGGCCGTCTCGCGGGCGAGCATCACGGCGTTCTCGGCGTGGTTGAGCGCCATGGGGCGGTCCGGGAGCAGCAGGGCCATGGTCGCGTAACCCTGGCGGCCGTGGACCACCTTGAGGGCCTCGTGCGGGTCGAGGCCGTGCTCGACCGCCCACTCGCGCCAGCAGCGCTCGACCACCGCGTCCGAGTTGACCAGGGTGCCGTCCATGTCCAGGAGCAGGGCCTTGGCGGTCAGGACGAGGGGGGTGGGGGCGGTGCTGGCCGGCATCGGCGGGGCTCCAGACGGGCGGGAGAAGAGAAACAAGTGGTTCCGTCCACCGGTCAGGGAGTGAGGACGGAACCACTTTGTTTCTTCACGATACAAAATACATGGCGGTCTACGCCAGTGGCGCGCGGAGGTCGTCGAAAATCCGCGGGGCGGCGCCGGGGCCCGGCCCTGCCCGTCGGCCCAGGTCCCCGTAGGGGAGGGGAGTGGCGCGACCCCTGCCGACTCCTACGGCGAAGTGGCACACGTCACGACCACCCCGGGCGGTCGGCGGGGAAGGGGGGCGCGTACGGCCGGCCCGGTCGTCCCTGTGCCGGGGCGGCGGCCGGCTGAATGCCAGGGGTGGTGGGCGTGCTCGGCCGGCTGAATGCCCGGGTGGTCAGGGCGTCGGTCGCCGAGGGATCGGCGCGCAGACCGTCCGGGGTGGGGCCGGTCGGCCCGGCGCTCTGGGCGGTGGGCGGAGCGGGTCCCGGTGTGAAGGACTACGGCTCGTGGCTCTGGGCTTCCAGGGCGCGGCGGGTTGCCCAGCCGTAGACGCCTTCCTCGTCGCCGATGATGTTCGCCCACCGCTGGTAGTCGGCCACCGCGCTTTCCACGTAGCGGCCGTACTTGCCGTTCGCCGGGCCCCAGTAGAAGTCCATCTCCTGGAGCCGGAGCTGGAGCTCCCGGACCTCCGCGCCGCTGTCTCCCCGCTGCAGCGTCCGCACCTGCGGAGTGGATGCGGACGGGCTCGGGGAGCGGGTCGTGGCGGAGGCCGAGGGGGTCGGCGCGGTCGTGGCCGGGCGGGTCGCGCCCGCCGACGGGGACGCGGAGGCCGCGCCCGACGGGGACGCCGAGGCGGAGGGCGACTCCGAAGCCTCGGCGGAGGAGGAGGGCTTCGGGGTGCCGGTCGTGCCCTCGGGTGCCTCGGGGGCTCCGGTGTCCGGCGCCAGGCTCACCGCGGGCAGGGAGAGCTTCGGGTCGGGCAGGAGCCGGTCGCTCTCCTCGCCGCCGGACAGCAGGCTCGCGGCCAGCACCCCGGCGCCGACCACGGCCACGGCCGCGCCCACGGCCAGCGGGAGTCCCTTGCGCCCCGCCCGGCCGCGGCCCCGTCCGCCGCGCGGACCGTCCCCGCCGGGCACCGCCTGCAGCTGCACCGTCTCGTCGACGATCTGGCCGCCGGGGCCGTACGCGCCGTACGGCGCGTCGTCCCAGCCGCCCTGCCCGGGTATGCCGTACTCCGGAGCCCCGGCGGGCACCGGGGGCAGCACCTCGGTGCGGCCCTGGGACGGGTGCCCGGCCGGGTGCCCCGCACCCGCAGCGACACCCGATCCCGCGCCCGCACCCGCGCCCCAGATCTCGGCGCCCGGGGTCCGGCTCTCCGGAGCCTGTACGACCCCCAGGAGCCTCGGGGGCGACACCGGGCCGCCCGCGCCCGGTGTGTCGGGGCGGGTCATGTAGGGACGGATCCGCAGATGGTCGAAACCGGCTGCGGCGCCACAGCCGCAGCCGCCCTCGGCATCGCATTCCGGACAGCGCTGAGCGCTCACTGATGGATCCCCTCCCTGGCAGCTGCCTGCGATTATGCAGACCTCCCGGGGTCTGCCCAACCCTCCCAACAGGCCATAACCAGACACACCGCTCAGGATGGAACCGTGTACCGGCCCTGAGGAGGAGTTCATGGCTCAGGAAGTGACCGCCGCAGCCGTGGACCCGGGTCCCGGACCCGGTGCGGAACACACCCGGCGCAGCGTGCTCGTCGCCATCGGTGCCCTGCTGCTCGGCCTGCTGATCGCCGCTCTCGACCAGACCATCGTCTCCACTGCGCTGCCGACGATCGTCAGCGACCTCGGCGGAATGGACCACCTCTCCTGGGTCGTCACCGCCTACATGCTCGCCTCGACCGCCGCCACTCCGCTGTGGGGCAAGCTCGGCGACCAGTACGGCCGCAAGAAGCTCTACCAGACGGCCATCGTCATCTTCCTCATCGGCTCGGCCCTCTGCGGCCTCGCCCAGAACATGCCGCAGCTCATCGGCTTCCGCGCCCTGCAAGGTCTGGGCGGCGGCGGTCTGATCGTGCTGTCCATGGCCATCGTCGGCGACATCGTCCCGCCGCGGGAGCGCGGCAAGTACCAGGGGCTGTTCGGCGCCGTCTTCGGAGCGACCAGCGTCCTCGGACCGCTGCTCGGCGGCGTGTTCGTGGACCACCTCAGCTGGCGCTGGGTCTTCTACGTCAACATCCCCATCGGCATCGTCGCCCTCCTGGTCATCGCAGCCGTGCTGCACATCCCGGTGCGCTCCTCGCAGCACACCATCGACTACCTCGGCACCTTCCTCATCGCGTCCGTCGCCACCTGCCTCGTGCTCGTCGCCTCCCTCGGCGGAACGACCTGGGCCTGGGGCTCGGCCCAGATCATCGGGCTCGCCGTCCTGGGCGCGGTCCTGCTCGTCGCCTTCGTCCTCGTCGAGAGGCGCGCCGCCGAACCCGTGCTGCCGCTCAAGCTGTTCCGCATCCGCACTTTCACCCTCTGCTCGGTGATCAGCTTCATCGTCGGCTTCGCGATGTTCGGCGCGATGGTCTACCTGCCCACCTTCCTCCAGGTCGTCCAGGGCGTCTCGCCCACCATGTCCGGCGTCCACATGCTGCCGATGGTCCTGGGCATGCTGATCTCGTCCACGGCCTCGGGCCAGATCGTCAGCCGCACCGGGCGATGGAAGGTCTTCCCCATCGCCGGCACCGCCGTCACCGCCCTCGGCCTGCTGCTCCTGCACCAGCTCCACCGCACCAGCTCCACCTGGGAGATGAGCGTCTACTTCTTCGTCTTCGGCGCCGGCCTCGGCCTCGTGATGCAAGTGCTCGTGCTGGTCGTGCAGAACGCCGTCAGCTACGCCGACCTCGGTGTCGCCACCTCCGGTGCCACCTTCTTCCGCTCCATCGGCGCCTCCTTCGGCGTCGCCCTCTTCGGAACCGTCTTCACCAACCGCCTCGACGACAAGCTCAACGAGGTCCTTGCCGGCCGGCAGCTGCCTCCCGGGGCCGGCCCCCGGCAGCTGGAAGCCGACCCGCGGGCCGTCGAACTGCTGCCGCCCGCCCTGCGCCCGCCCGTCCTCGACGCCTACGCCACCGCCATCACCGACGTCTTCCTCTACGCCGTACCGATCGTGCTGGTCGCCTTCGTGGTCGCCTGGTTCCTCAAGGAGGACAAGCTGCGGGCGTCGGTGACCGCGCCCGACGTCACCGAGACCCTCGCCTCCAACCCGGTCCAGCGCACCTCCCACGAGGAGGTGGCCCGCGCCCTGTCGGTGCTGGGCACCCGGGAGGGCCGCCGGCACATCTACGAGAAGATCACCGCGAAGGCCGGCTACGACCTGCTGCCCGCGTCCAGCTGGATGCTGCTGCGGATCAACAAGTACGGCTCGACCGAGCCCGCCATGCTCGCCGAGCGCACCTCCGTCCCGATCAAGGTGATCACGGATGCCGCCCGGCAGGTCGAGGAGCGCGGGCTGGCCGAACGCGACGGTCTGGCCCTGGTGCTCACCGAACCCGGGCGGGCGGCGGCGCGCCGGCTCGCCGCGGCCCGCCAGGAGTCCCTGGCGGAGCTGCTGGGCGACTGGTGGGGCCCCGACCGGCCGACGGACCTGGTCAAGCTGGTCGAGGAGCTGAACAGCGAGCTCTGCGGCTCCGACGCGGAGGAGCCGTACGACACGCTGCCGCGCCGCGACCACGCCGCGCACTGAGGCCCCGGACCCCCGTCAGCCGAGCGGCTGGAGCTTCTTCTCGAACCAGTGCTGGGCGTACGGGCCGGAGTTGTAGGCGGGTATTTCCTCGTACCCGTGCTTCGCGTACAGCCCGCGCGCCTCGACCAGGTCCGTGCGCGTGTCCAGGCGTATCCGCTCCGCGCCCAGGTCCCGGGCCGCTTCCTCCAGGGCCGCCAGCAGCGCCCCGCCCCCGCCGGTACCGCGCAGCTCCGGCCGCACGAACACCCGGGTCAGCTCGGCCGTCGCCGGGTCCAGCAGCCGCACCCCGGCGCAGGCCGCGGCCTCGCCGCCGTACCTCCCCACGACGAAGGCGCCGGTCGGAGCCGTGAGCGCGTCGGCGGGGTCGTCCGCGAGCCCTGTGTCCACCTCGGCCTCGGTCGCCGGCCGCCCCCAGTAGCGGCTCGCGACCTCGGCGTAGTACCTCCGCCGCAAGGCGGTGGCCTCAGGCGTGCCGAAGTGCTCCCGGGCCACGCTCCAGCCGCCGTGCTCCCGGGCCACGCTCCAGCTGCCGTTTTCCCTCGTCATCGCTGCTCCGCTCCCCGTCGTTCCGCCATCTGGTCCATGCGGCCATTGTGGCGACCCCCGCCCCCGCCCCGCGTGGAATATCCACAGGCGCGGACGGATGATGAGAAAAAGTGCAATTCATACTCATGAAGGGTGTGAGGCGTGATGTCGCAGCATCCGGACGCGGTTCTTGTGCGCAAGGGCTACGAGGCATTCGGCAAGGGGGACATGGAGGCGCTCGGCGCCCTGATGACGGCCGACGTCATCCACCACGTGCCGGGAAGCAGTCCGCTGTCGGGTCACCACAAGGGACGCGAGAACGTCCTCGACCTGTACCGGCGGCTCGGCGAGGAGACCGGCGGCACCCTCCAGGTCCAGCTGGAGTCGGTGCTCGTGGACGGCCGCGGGCACGCGATGAGCCTCCACACCTTCAGGGGAGACCGCGGAGACAGGGGGATCGAGATCCAGCAGGGCCTGTTCTTCACCATCGTCGGAGGCAAGATCACCGACATCGACGAGTGCACGGCGGACATCGACGAGGAGAACGCCTTCTGGAACTGAGGGGCCGGGACCCGCAGCGCCCGGGCACACCGTGCCCCGGGCGCGTGCAGGCCGTACGCCGTCCGCGGCCGGGCTCAGCCCTGCTTCGGCGCCGCCTGCTGGACGACCTCGAACGACCACAGCGTCGACCCGGAGGCAGCCGGCTTCGGGCGCTCGCCGCCGCCCGCACCGCCCTGGTGGGCCGCCTTCATCGGGCCCTCCATCCACGCCTGGAACGCCTGCTCGTCACGCCAACGGGTGTAAACCAGGTACGTGTCGGTGCCCTCGATCGGGCGCAGCAGCTCGAACCACTCGAAGCCGTCGGAGTTCTCCACGGAACCGGCGCGCGCGGAGAAGCGCTTCTCCAGCTCCTCGCGCTGCTCGGCCGGTACGGTCAGTGCATTGATCTTCACGATGCTCATGCCGCCATCCTGCCAAACCCGTGATGTGACCGGGTTCGAACCGACGGTTACGACTCCTCGCACTATCGTCGTCGCCTGATCCGGATCTGCCGCAGCGCAGACGGGGCAATACGGCAGGAGGCCGTCGGCGCGTGGCGGATGCGGCAGAACACAGCGGGGCGAAGGGGCACGCCGGCGTCACGGACCAGGGCGGCGGCATACTGCCCGCGGCCCGCGGCGCCCTGTGGCTGCTGGCAGGCCTCCTGGTGGCCCGTCAGGCCGTCGGCGCCCTGCGCCTGCCGCCCGGCGACCGGCCCGCCGGCCGGGAGACCTGGACCGGCCCCGGGGGCGTCCTGCACGCCCCCGGCGGACTCTACGAAGGCGGCGGAGTCCGGTTCGGCGGGACGCCGTTCGCCGGTCTCGTCCTCGAACCCCTCACCGGCTCGGCGCAACAAGCACTCGGCGCCGCCCGGACCTTCGGCACGCTGCTGCTCGTCGTCGCCGTCGGCATCGTCGCCGCGCGCGCCCTGCCCGGCCCGGTCGCCCGGCGCACCGCCCTGCTCGCCGCTCCCGTCGCGATCGCCCTGCTGATGCTCTCGCTGCCCGTCCGCGGCACCTTCTCGCCCGGCCTGCCCGGCATCCTCCCGGTCCTCCCGGTCCTCCCGGTCCTCCTCGTCCTGCTCGGCACGCTCGCCGTGCCGACCGTGCCCGCCGGGCGCGGCGGCGGGGTCCTCGTCGGCCTGGGCGCGGCCCTCCAGCCCGCCCTGCTGCTCTTCGTACCGCTGCTCTGGCTGACCGACCGCCGCCCCGCCGCCCGCGCCACGGCCGCCACCTTCGCCGGCTGCTCGGCCCTCGCGTGGGCCGCGATGCCGCACGACTCGTGGGCGTACTGGGTCCACCACCTCGCCGGCACCGGCCTCGGCGGACCCGCCGGCGCCCCGGCCGACCACTCCCTGCACGGCGCCCTGCTCCGCCTAGGCCTCGGCGGACCCGCCGGGATGGCGCTCTGCCTCCTCCTCGCCGCGGCCGTCTGCTGGTTCGGGCTGCGCCGCGCCGTCCGGTACGCCCGCGACGGCCAGCTCCTCCTCGCCGTGGCGGTCGCCGGATGCGCCGCCGTCGCCGTCTCGCCCGCCGGCCGCCAGCACCAGCTGCTGTGGGTGCTCCTCGCGATCGCCGGAAGGGCCGGCACCCGGGGCGCGGACCGGCCCGTCTGGCCCGTGACCGTGGTCCTGGTCATGACCCTGCCCAGCGACGTGCTGCTGCCGAACCTGGCCGCGCTGGCGCCCGTACGGGAGAACGTGCTGCTCCTGACCGCACTGGCGGCAGCCTGTGCGGTGCCGTTCCTGCCGCGCAGCTCGCCGCACTGGGCCCGTCCGGTGCCCGCCGGCCGCGCCCGCCCGGCCCCGGCCCGGTGGCCGCGGATCCCGCTGCTCCCCCTCTGGCGCCGGGGCCTCAGCCGGCCCAACCTGCTGCTGGAACTGCTGCTGATCCGGGTCGGCTACTCGCTCTACTCCCACATCCGGGCCGCGGCCCCCGACAGCCGCGCCCTCGCCGAGGGGCACGCGCGCCGGATCGCGTCCGCCGAGCAGCGGCTCGGCATCGACATCGAACACGCCGTCAACCACGCGGTCGTGGAAGCCCCCTGGCTGGAGGCGTTCTTCAACTTCTACTACACGTCGTTCCACTTCGTGGTGCCGCTGGCGATCCTCGGGGTGCTGTACCGGAGCAGCCCCGGCGACTACCGCTGGGCGCGGGCCTCCCTGGGCCTCGCGACGCTCATCGCCCTCCTCGGCTTCTGGCTCTTCCCGCTGGCGCCGCCGCGCCTGATGCCCGGCCTCGGCTTCATCGACACCGTGCACGGCCCGCAGGACCTGGCGAATCCGCAGTACGGGGCGATGACCGCGATCTCCAACCAGTACGCGGCCATGCCCTCGCTGCACTTCGGCTGGTCGCTGTGGTGCGGGATCGTCATCGCCGTCGTCGCGGCGCGGCGCCGGCACAAGCTCCTCGGGCTGCTGCACCCTCTCGTCACGGTCTGCGCGATCGTCGCGACGGCCAATCACTGGGTCCTCGACGCCGTCGGCGGCGCGGCGGTGGTCCTCGCCGGCTTCGGGCTCGTCCACGTCCTGTCCGGCCCCCGCGGCGGGGGGCGGGGGGCCGGGCCGGCCGGGGTGCAGCTGCCCGTCCAGCAGCGCCGGGACCTGCCGGACCACGTCCTCACGAGGTGACCGGGCAGGCCGCCGCAGGCCGAAGGGGTTGCAGGGCAGCGCTGCCCTGCAACCCCTTCGGCTGGATCGTCGCTGTCAGACAGGATCGCCCCGTCGCGGCCGGTGCGCCACCCGGACGGGTGCGGGCCGGACGGGCGGGGGCCGGGCCCGGGGAACGGGGCCGGGCCCGGGGGCGGTGCGGAGAGGGGACGGCAGGGGCCTGGGCGTGGGAGGGAGCGGCCCCTGCCGCCGGGGTCCGGGTCAGCCGTGGCTGACCTGGAGTTCCTTGATGCCGTTGAGCCAGGCCGCGCGCAGCCGGCGCGGCGCGTCGCCGGTCAGCCGCAGGTCCGGCAGGGCATCGGCGAGTGCGTTGAAGATCAGGTCGATCTCCATGACGGCCAGCGACTTGCCGAGGCAGAAGTGCGGGCCGCCGCCCCCGAATCCCAGGTGCGGGTTGGGGTCGCGGGTGATGTCGAAGACGTCCGGGTTCTCGAAGACCTCGGGGTCGTGGTTGGCGGAGGAGTAGAACATCCCCACCCGGTCGCCCCTGCTGATCTTCTGGCCGCCCAGCTCGGTGTCCTGGGTGGCCGTGCGCTGGAAGGAGATGACCGGGGTGGCCCAGCGGACGATCTCCTCCGCGGTCGTCGCCGGCCGCTTTTCCTTGTACAGCTCCCACTGCTCGGGATGGGTGAGGAAGGCGTGCATCCCGTGGCTGATGGCGTTGCGCGTGGTTTCGTTGCCGGCCACGGCCAGCAGCAGGACGAAGAAGCCGAACTCGTCCGAGCCGAGGTTGCCCTGACCCTCCGCCGCGACGAGCTGGGTGACGATGTCCTTGGCCGGGCACTCCTTGCGCGCGGCGGAGAGGTTCATGGCGTAGCCGATGAGCTCCATCGCCGCGTTGGCGCCGACCTCCTCGGTGATCGCGTATTCCGGGTCGTCGTACGCGATCATCTTGTTCGACCAGTCGAAGATCCGGGACCGGTCCTCCTGCGGGACGCCGATCAGTTCGGCGATGGCCTGGAGCGGGAGTTCGCAGGCCACCTGCGTCACGAAGTCGAAACTGCCCTTGGCCGAGGCCGCCTTGGCCTCCTCGACGATCCGGCGGGCCCGGTCGCGCAGCGCCTGCTCCAGGCCGCGGATGGCCCGCGGGGTGAAGCCGCGCTGGACGATCTGGCGGACCCGGCTGTGCTCGGGCGGGTCCATGTTCAGCATGATCAGACGCTGGGCATCTATCTGTTCGCGCTGGATGTGTTCGTTGAAGCGGATGATCGCGGTGTTGGTGGTGGAGGAGAAGAGCTCCGGGTGCGTCGAGACGTACTTGACGTCCGCGTGCCGGGTGACGGCCCAGTAGCCCTCGTCGTCGAAGCCGGTGATGCCGCGGGGCTGCGGGCACCACCAGACCGGGGCGGTCTGCCTCAGCCGAGCGAACTCCGGGAACGGGACGCGGGCTTGGAGGAGGTCGGGGTCGGTGGCGTCGAACCCCTCGGGCAGCGCTGGGCAGGGCATCGGCAACTCCAAAGTCTGACGGCCCATCAGAAGTTGTTTTTGAAGGTAGTAACGAGTTCTAGAAGTGGCAAGGGTCGCGGCACCACTCCGACCTGGCGTTCCCGGCTGCGACGGCGAGGTGGCCCCTGCGTGCGGGAATCGTGCAAGGCCGTGCAAGACCCTTGCGTAGCGAGGGTTCCGGTCATAAGACTGCGGGGAGAACTAGAACGCGTACTAGTTCGGGGGCTGGGCACCTGGGTACCCCCACACGTGGACACACCCCTGCCGCGGGCCGCCGGGACGGACCGCCGCTGTGGAGGAGAGGACGAGCTCATGGCCGCGGAACCCGTCATCGTCGAAGCCGTACGCACCCCCATCGGCAAGCGCGGAGGCGCGCTCGCCAACCTCCACCCCGCCTACCTCCTGGGCGAGACCTACCGCGAGCTCCTCGCCCGTACGGGCATCCGGCCCGACTGTGTCGAGCAGATCGTCGGCGGCACCGTCACGCACGCGGGCGAGCAGTCCATGAACCCCGCGCGCAACGCCTGGCTGGCCATGGGCCTGCCGTACGAGACCGCCGCGACGACCGTCGACTGCCAGTGCGGCTCCTCGCAGCAGGCCAACCACATGGTCGCCAACATGATCGCCGGCGGGGTCATGGACATCGGCATCGCCTGCGGCGTCGAGGCCATGAGCCGCGTTCCGCTCGGTTCCGGTTCCAAGCACGGCCCCGGCAAGCCCTTCCCGGACGAGTGGAACGTCGACCTCCCGAACCAGTTCGAGGCCGCCGAGCGCATCGCCCGCAACCGCGGCCTGACCCGCGAGGACGTGGACCGCCTCGGCGTCCGCTCCCAGGAGCGGGCGGCCGTCGCCTGGGCCGAGGAGCGCTTCAAGCGCGAGACCTTCGCCGTCCAGGTGCCGACGACGGAGGAGGAGCAGGCCGCCGGGCAGGGCATGTGGCGGCTGGTCGACCGGGACGAGGGTCTGCGCGACACGTCCATGGAGGCGCTGGCCCGGCTCAAGCCGGTCATGCCGACCGCCGTGCACACGGCCGGGAACTCCTCCCAGATATCCGACGGCGCGGCCGCCGTGATGTGGGCCTCGCGCAAGATGGCCCGCGCGCTCAAGCTCAGGCCGCGGGCCCGGATCGTCGCCCAGACGCTGGTCGGCGCCGACCCGCACTACCACCTCGACGGGCCGATCGACGCGACGCGGGCGGTGCTCGGCAAGGCCGGGATGTCGCTCAAGGACATCGACCTGGTCGAGATCAACGAGGCCTTCGCCTCCGTCGTGCTCAGCTGGGCCAAGGTCTTCGACCAGGACCTGGAGAAGGTCAACGTCAACGGCGGGGCCATCGCGCTCGGCCACCCGGTCGGCGCCACCGGTGCCCGGCTGATCACCACCGCGCTGCACGAGCTGGAGCGGCGGGACAAGGAATTCGCGCTGATCACGATGTGTGCGGGCGGCGCGCTGGCCACCGGCACGATCATCCAGCGCCTCTGAACACTGCTGCGACCGAGCCCTGGGGATGGGGGAAGGCCCCGGGGGGGGGGGGGGGGGGGGGGGGGGGGGGGGGGGGGGGGGGGGGGGGGGGGGGGTGCGGGGGGGGGGGGGGGGGGGGGTGTGGCTGCAAGGGGTCGGGGGGGGA
>NZ_JBVJWO010000006.1:243587-291988 GCF_055602345.1 Streptomyces sp. NPDC037401 | reverse complement strand
GGAGGGCGGGGGGGGGGGGGGGGGGGGGGGGGGGAGGGGTGGGGGGGGGGGGGGGGGGGGGTGTTGGGGGGGGGGGGGGGGGGGGGGGGGCGGCGGGGGGGGGGGGGGGGGGGGGGGGGGCCCCCCCCCCCCCCGCCGGGGGAGGAGCGGCGGACGGTGTGCCCGCCGCTCTCCCGCACGACGAGGAGGGCGTGGTTGTCCATCGTCAGAGGCCGGCGGCTTCGCGCAGGCCCGCGGCCGTCTTCGCGGCGTCGTAGTCGGCCGGGACGCCCTCGACGAGGATGACCTCGCCCTGGATGTGGCGGGTGCGCAGGGGGAGGATCTCCTGGTAGGAGGGCGAGGCGTACCAGGCGCGGGCCCGCTCGATGTCGGGGAAGGCGATCACGACGACCGTCCCGGGGAAGGGGCCCTCCACGACTTCGACCTCCTTGCCGTGGACGAGGAAACGGCCGCCGAAGGGGTCCATCGTGGCCTGGATCTCCTCGATGTAGCGCAGGACGTCCTCGTGCATCGTGGCGGGTCGGATGTGGCCGATGGCGTACGCGGTCACGGTGTTCTCCCCCTTCAACGGGCCCGCCGGTGCGGGCTGTTGACCACATCCTGTCAGGGGCCGGAGGGGACGGCGATTACCTCCGGGGTCATGCCGGCCGGGCCTGCCGCGCGCCGCCCGGGCGGACGGGGCGGGGAACGGCCTCGATGCGCTCCATGCGCTCCATGCGTTCCCCGTCCCGCTCGCCGTGCGAGGTCTCGCGCCCGCGCGCGGACCCCGGCTCGTGGGGAGGGGCGCCCGGTCGTACGGTGGTTATGGCGACCGGAACTGGCACGCACGGCCAGTACGCCGTCGGGCTCTTCGCCGTCCGGTCGGGATGACCGCACCCCGAGAGCAGGTGTATCCCCTTGCGTACGTCGACCCGTATCGCCAGTGTTCTTACCGGACTGACCCTCGCCCTCGGCGGCGCGGCCCTGGCCGCCCCGGCTGCGCACGCGGACGTGAGGGCATGTATCAACCAGGTCGAGCGTGAACTGCGGGGCGGCGAGGCTCCGGAGTATGTCCGGCTGGCCTGTTACACCGGCCAGGAGGGCGAGTACGACCTGTGCGTGACCGCCCTGACCGAGGGTGGTATCACCAACGGCACCGCGGTCACCGCCTGCCGGATGGCCCCGCGCTAGACCGGAGGACCCCTCCGGTGCGGGCAGGAGGGGGACGTCGCCGGATGGGTCAGGCCAACGACCGCCGAACCGCGCCTGACCCGTTATGGGTTCGTGGTCACAGGTCCCAGGTGACCGGGAGGCGCTTCACCCCGTAGATGTCCGCGGTTTCCGGGCGCAGGGCCACGTCTTCGGCGGGTACGGCCAGGCGCAGCCCGGGGAAGCGGTTGATCAGCCCGGACAGGGCGATCCGCATTTCGATGCGGGCCAGTTGGTGGCCCAGGCACAGGTGGACGCCGTGCCCGAACGCCAGGTGGCCGCCGTCCTGCCGGTGCAGGTCGAGTACGTGGGGATCGGTGAAGCGCTCGGGGTCGCGGTTGGCGGTGTTGTAGGACAGGACGACCGTCGTGCCGGCCTCGATGGTCTGGCCGCCCAGCTCGACGTCCACCAGCGCCGTCCTCATGAACGACTTGGCGACGCTCAGGTACCGCAGCAGCTCCTCCACGGCACCGTCGACGAGCGCGGGGTCGGCGCGCAGCGCGGCCAGTTGCGCCGGGTTCTGCAGCAGCGCGAACGTGCCGAGGGACAGCATGTTCGCTGTGGTGTCGAACCCTGCCGCCAGCAGGATCAGGCTGATCCCCTTCAGCTCTTCGTCAGTGAGGTCGCTGTCGGTGAGTTCGCTGAGGACGTCGTCGGTGGGGTTCGCGCGCTTGGCGGCCACCAGCTGCGCGAGGTAGTCCTGCGTCGCGGTGTAGGCCGCCGTCAGCTCCTCGTCGTTCGTCTCCCCGCCCATGAACTTGTCGATCTGGTCCTGGAATAAGTCCCGGTCCTGGTAGGGGACTCCCAGCAGCTCACAGATGACGGTGGTGGGGATGGGCTTGGCGAACGCGGTCACCAGGTCCACCGGCGGCCCGGTCCTCTCCATGGCGTCCAGGCAGTCGGTGGTGATCTGCTCGATGCGTTCGGTGAGCAGTCGCATCCGCCTCGCGGTGAACTTGCCCACCAGTGGCTGCCGGTAGCGCGAGTGCTGCGGGTCGTCCATGAGGAGGAACTCGCCGGGCGGCGCCGGAGGGATTTCGAAATCGACCACGTTCAGGAGATCCCTGCGCGAGCTGAACCGGGAGTCGGCCAGGACCGACCTGACCAGGTCGTATCCGGTGATCAGCCAGCCGTTCTTCCCGCCGGGGTGGGTGTAGCGGCTGATGGGGCCGTGTCGGCGGGCTTCGGTGAGTTCTGCAGGCGGGTCGAAGGGGCAGCCGGGCCGGCGTTCTGTTGGCGGGGTCGTGACGGTGTGGAGGTATTCGCTCATGGTTATTCCTCGTCTCGCGATATTACGTGTTTGACACTTCCTAAAAGCTACGTTGCGTTCGATGTATCGTCAATCATCTGAATGACATTTCCGCAGGTAAAAGGCGGTATTTCGATGCAATGACCCTGTGAGCGAATGCAACATTCCGTTGCAATGAATGACAGCAAAGGCAAGGTCTGCGGCTGTGGGTGATAGCAGGCGCACCGAGAACCGTTTCGGGCGGCCGGTTTCGGCCTGACTGCGCGCACGCGTGAGTGCCCGGCGGCCGGCTGCGCGTCGAACGCGCGGCGGGGTCACGAGGCTGCGGCGGCGGATTGGTTGCCGAGGGCGGCGCCGAGGAGGGTGCGGAGGTGGTCGGCCTCCGGGATCAGGGTGGCCTCGATCTCGTCGTCGGAGCGGCCGGCCAGGGTGAGTTCCTGGATGCGCCGGAAGAGCAGCCGGTCCGCTGCGGCGATCAGCGCGGCGGCGGCCCGGGGCGCGATGGCCGGGACGGGATCCGGGGTGGCGGCGGCCAGGGCCGTGGCGAGCGACTCCTCGCGCCGGTCGTGCAGTTCGCGGAGCCGGGCAGTGAGGGTGGGGCTTTCGGCGACCATGCGGGCGAACGGGAGACCGGTGAAGCCGACGACGGGGCTGTGCTCCAGCAGGGCGGCGCGGAACGTCCGTCGCAGGGCGGTGAGCGGCTCCTCGCCGGGTTCGCGCTCGGCGACGGCTCGGGCCAGGCCCTGGGTGAACGCCTCGTGGTGATCGAGGGCCAGGTCTTCCTTGCGGGGGAAGTAGTTGGTGACCGTCTTCTTGGCGACACGGGCGGCGGCGGCGATCTCGGCGATCGTCGTGTGCTCGAAGCCCTGCTCGATGAACAGCCTGGTGGCGCAGTCGGAGATCAGCTGCCTGGTCTCCTGCTTCTTGGACTCGCGGAGCCCCATCTCGGTAGTCATGGAGCAATCTTACACTCGTAGCAAAAATACTCTTGACCGACTGGGGGTCCCTCCCTAAAGTTACGTCCGTTGCAAAATTCACCTGAACGAACGGATGGCAGGAGCCACCTTGCGCGTCACCAACTCCACCCTGTCCCTCACCGTCGCCGACGTGGACGCCTCGCGCGACTTCTTCTGCACCCACCTCGGCTACCGGGTCGCCATGGCCGCCGACGGCTTCGCGTCCCTGAGTCGCGAAGACGCCGCCGCCGACATCGTCCTGCTGCGCCGCGGCACCGAGGTCCTCCCGCCCGAGCAGCGCGACCGGCAGGCAACGGGCCTGATCCTCGCCCTCACCGTCACCGGCATCGAGACCGAGGAAGAGCGCCTGAGGGAGGCGGGCGCCCCCATCACCATGCCGCTGCGCGAGGAGCCCTGGGGCGAGCGGCTGTTCCAGCTCACCGACCCGAACGGCGTCGTCGTCCAGCTCGTCGAATGGAACGTCCCCGACGAGCCGGTGCATCCCGGGAAGCCCGAGAAGCCCACCGTGCACGTGATCAGCCCCGCCGCCGAGAACGTCACCGAATCCCCGAACGCGCGCATGACCGGGCTGGCCGCTCCAAGCCGGGGCAGCACGGAGCTGAGCACCTGGACCGTCGCGATGGAGGCGGGCCAGACCGGCCCCGAGCATCTCGTCAGCCGGGAACAGGTCTGGACGGTGACCGCCGGCTTGCTCGAACTCACCTGTGGCGGCCGCACCGAGAAGATCGCGGCCGGGCAGACCTTCGTCCTCCCGCCGCACGCACTCCGCCGGATCCACGCCCCGCAGGCGGCCGAGGCCCACGTCGCCATGCGCTCGGACGGCGTGGCCTCCGTCCCCGGCGCCGAGGGCACCCGCGTCCTGCCCTGGGCCCGGTGACGGCCTCGCGCGGCGAGCGCGCCGTGCGGAGCGTCGCCGTGTGCGGAGCGTGGCGGTTGGTCAGGCCGACTGGGGAGCCCTTCGGTGCTGGATCACCCGTGTGATCTTCCGTTCGGCAGAGGGTCCTAGCATGGGCCCATGCCCACTACGCCGTCACGGGTCGAACTGTGCCCGCTCACCCTCGCCGACCAAGATGAGTTCTGCTCGCTCGTGAGGGCCAGCGCCGAGCTCCACGGGCCGTGGATGCAGCTGCCCGCGACCGCGGAGGAGTTCCAGGAGTGGATGCGCCGCTTCGGCGACGGCACCAACCGGGGCTTTTTGATCCGCGTTCAGGAGACCGGTGCAGCTGCCGGCATGGTCAACATCAACTCGATCATCCGGGGCCGTTATCAGGGTGCGTCCCTCGGCTACGCGGCCTTCGCCCCGTCTGCGGGACGGGGTTACATGGCCGAAGGGCTCACCGCAGTCCTGCAGCACGCCTTCAACGACCTGCGGCTCCACCGGCTGGAGGCGAACGTCCAGCCGGCGAACAAGCCGTCCTTGGCCTTGGTCCAGCGCCTGGGCTTCCGTTACGAAGGCCTGTCACCCGCTTATCTCTACATCGACGGGGCCTGGCGCGACCACGAACGCTGGTCCATCACCGCACCGTCTCCCTGGACGCCCGATCCTTCCCTTCCCGCGGTCTAGGCACGGGCGCAGCTCGCGTGGCCGGAGCCGAGGTCGACCGCCCTGTCACGTCACCTCGGGGTGGTCGGCGGATGCGCGTGGGGCCACACCACGGGAGGGGTCTGGGCTGCACGTCGCCTGTCGGACTCGCGCACGAGGAAGGCGACTCCCGAAACGAGTGCCGCGGTGAACGACGCGAGCATGGCGGCCGGTTTCCAGAAATCGGCGACTCCCACGCCGAGCCACAGCGCCGCCGACGCCGTCGCGGGGACGAGCAGCAGCGGCACCCGGGCACGGAGCGGCAACCTGCCGGTCGTCACGACGAAGACGTATCCCAGGAGCGCTCCCGGCGTGAGGGCCGCGACCGCGCCCACCACCACGAATCCGAGCAAGATGAAAATCACGCCGCACCGACCTCCGGGTCTCGAGGCAAACCCGTCACACGGGCAGACGGCTGCATCCCCGCTGCTCGGCAGGCTTTCCGACGGCCATACTGTCAGAGAATTTGAACACGTTCAACGATTTAGCGGGGGGGCGCCTGCTGTGAAAACCACGGGGAAACCGGCCGCCTTGGAAGCCTGCGTGACGGAGCTGTCCACGCCGGTACGGGTGTACGTGGCGGCGCTTCCTGCCCGGGTACGCCGCGAGTGCGGTCAGTCCCGCGGGGGGCTGCCGACACGACGCCGGAGCGGTGGTCCTGAATGGCGGGGCGAACCTGTCGCACGCATCATGGGACTGACGCGCCAGGGCCGTGTCCGGGGAGCGGGTACCGCCAGAAACAGGCCTCGGGGAGAGACGAGAAGCCCCATGAGGATGCGCAGTCACATTGCCACGCGCACGTGGACTCGCAGTCCGTACGCACGGGCCGCGATGTCCGTGGCCGCGGCGGGCCTTCTGACCGCCTCGCTCGTTCCGGTGGCCACGGCTGCGGCCGTGGCTCAGCCGTGGCCGCACTGCGCGGACGCGAGCCCCGATTCGTACGACAAGCCGCCCCCTGCCGATCCGGGCCGTTTCGGGTACGGGGTGCTGCCCGCCATCGAGGGCATCACCTGCCTCATCAACGCGGAGCGACAGCAGCTGGGGCTCCAGCCGCTCTCGCAATCCGACGAGCTCAGGGACGCGGCGAACAAGCACGTGACCGCCGCGCTGGCCCAGAAGTGGTGGGGGCCGGGCAAGGACCCGCACCAGAACCCGCAGGTTGCCGGTTCGGGTCAAGAGCAGATCGGGGCCCGCATCAAGGGCGCCGGGTACTGCGCGAACGGAAGGTCGTGGGCAGGCTACGAGATCACCTACAACGACTGGGACGGGGAGGGCACTCCGCGCGCGGCCGTCAACTGGTGGTTGAACATCAGCACGGGTGGCCACGCCGAGATCATCCGGGACCCGTCGCTGACCGAGTTCGGCATCGCACCCAGGGGCGGATCGGCGGACCCGGCCGGCGCCGGGAAGAGCGATGCGGGGACCTATGTGGTCACCCTCGGCCGGTGTGAGAAGTAGCGAGCCGTTCGCCGGCCCGAGGCCGGGGCCTGTCCGGCGGATCGGACACTGCCGGACGGGCCCCGGGCCGGAAGGGCTCAGCGCTTGAGCATGAAGGTGAAGTCGCCCGAGAGCTTGCCGCTCAGGCGCACTGTCGACACGAGGTTCCCCTCGGCGAGCAGTCTCTCGGCCCCGGCTCGCGAAAGGCCGAAACCTTCGGCGATCAGCCGCACCGGCCGCACGGGTATTCGCGCGGCAAAGCGGACCGAGACCTCGATCGCTTCACCCTCCGGCTGATCCGGCTGATCCGGCTGCTCCGGAGCCCCGCTGTCGAGGCGCCAGGCGTCGTCCCAGTCGAGGGCGATGCGATTGCGGCGCCGTACGACCGGGTCCTGGAGCAGCTCGGCCGCCAGGACGGGGTCGTTGCCGTGCAGCCGGTTCAGCAGCCCGGGTGGTACGGAACGCACGTTCATCCGCTCGAGGACGGTGAGCCTGGTGGTGTCCCCGCACCCGGTGCACAGCGCGAGGAGCCAGGCGTCGAGGAGCTTGTGGTTCGCATTGACGCGGAATTTGCCGTTCGCCCGGAAGCGCCCGGAGGCGCACCTGTGGCAACGGCGGAGAACGATCGGCAGGCAGGTGGGCACGACCACCCAGGTTTCGGACACAGAGGTACACCGGTTCCAGTGAGAAGACCGCAGCGAAAAGGAGCGCGGCGCACAGGTGCGACGCGCGACGAATCAGCGCTCGGGGTGTCTCACTTGGTGTACAACGGCACGTCCTCGGCAGCGTGGTTGCGGGCGGGAGCACCGTAACGCCACACGGGAGTGCGGCTCCACTGGATTTCGGGCGTGCTCACGACGACTCCGCGGCCGCGGGTCGGGCCAGGAGCAGGCGGATCTGCTCCTGGCCGCGCGCCGCGGGTGCTACTGCGGCCTGCCGTCCCGCTGTGGCTCAGGCCACTGCCTCAGCCGACGCGGATCTCGTGGCAGTTGCTCGGGCTGCGGTGGTTCCAGAAGGAGCCCGAACGGCACCACTTGGAGAGGGTCTGGCCGTCCGGCCGGTAGAGGAAGGCGTTGGAGACGCCGTTGTGCCAGCGGTGGCCGGAGGCGTTCCAGTAGACGTGGCCCAGCTTGGTGCCGTTCGAGCCGGTGTTGCGTCCCGGTCCGGTGTGCAGGCGCACGGTCTTGCCGGCGCGCAGCACGTAGGTGCGGAAGGTGTAGCGGTGGCCGTCGCCGTTGTGGACCGACCAGCCCTTCAGGTTCACCGCACGGCTGGTGTAGTTGTGGATGTCGATCCACTCGCCGTTGCGCGACTTGGCCGACTTGGTGTCCTTTCCGGGGCTGTTGAACGAAAAGGCGCCGAAGTGCAGGCTGCGTACGTGATCGCCGGGGGCGGCCGAGGCCGGGGCTGTGCCGAAGGCGCCGAGCAGCGCCGCCGCGGCGACGGTGACGGCGGCGGACCGGGTGATGCGCATGAGCGGTGGTTCCCCTTAGGGTGTTCGAGTGTTCTGGCGTTCGGTATTCCGAACCCGGCGGATGGACAGCCGGATTACCAGCCTGAATGATCATCCATCAGATGCGGTACGGGCAACCGCGCTTGCGCAGCAGCACGCGGACGCCGGCCCCCGCCCCCGACCAGGGGTGGCGTTCCGGCTCAGCCGAGGCCGGCGAGTTTCGTGCCGAGCTGGTCCGCGCTGACGGTGTGCCCGAGCTCGGTCATGACGTCGAAGGCGTTCTGCCAGGCCTCCCGGGCGGTGTCGGGCAGGCCCGCGGCATGGGCGGTGTCGCCGAGGTGAGTGAGCAGGGACGCTTCGTTGTACCGGTCGCCGCATTCGCGGTACAGGTCGCGGGCGCGCTCGTAGCAGGCGATGGCCTCCTGGTGCCGGCCGACGTTGTGGTGGACGAAGCCCAGCGTGTCCAGGGTGGCGCTCTCACCGCTGCGGTCGCCGATCTCCCGCTGCCGGGCGAGGGCGCTCTCGCAGCAGGCGACCGCTTCCGCGTACCGGCCCAGCTGCGTATTGCACCAGCCCATGTTGTTGAGCGCTCTCGCCTCGCCGATCCGGTTGCCGGCGGCACGGTACGTCGTGAGCGCCAGCGTGGCCTGCTCCAGGGCCCGGTGGAAGTCGCGCTGCCGCTCGAACACCAGGGTCAGGTTGTTGTGGCAGTCCGCCCGGCCCAGCGGGTCGTCGAGTTCCTCGAACAGGGTGACCGCCCGGCGCAGCAGCCGGTCGGCCGCGTCGTACCGGTCCATCCTGGCGTTCGCCCGCCCCAGTTCGAGGTGCGCGGCCGCGGTGCCCGGCCGGTCGCCGAGCCGCTGCGCGGCGTCGAGGGCGGCATGCTGGGTGATGACCCAGTCGGTCCAGTGGCCCCGCTGTTCGAGGTACGCCGAGACGGTCCGGGCCAGATATCCCGCATGGGTGTCGGGGGCCGAGCCGACCGCGGCCATCAGGGTCTGGTGCTCGGAAGCGAACCAGCCCAGCGCGCTCTCGCGGTCGGCGAACGCCAGGAGCGGTACCCCGGGCGCCGGCGGGGGAAGCTCGATCGGATCCCGGTGGTCCAGCATCGCGCTGGCGGCGTGCGCCGTGTGGAGGTAGTAGTCGACGAGCCGTTGCCGGGCGCTGCTCCGGTCCGCCAGGGTGACGTCGGCATCGGCGAGTTCGGTTGCGTACGCCCGGAGCAGGTCGTGCATGCCGTACCGGTCCGGACCGGTCAGGTGGACCAGGTGCGCGCGGGTGAGCAGGTTGAGGGCCCCGCGGGTGTCCTGTGTGCTGCGCCCGGCGAGGGCGGCGGACGCGGTCAGTGAGATGTGGGGGCCCAACTGGAGCCCCAGCAGCCGGAAGACGCGCGCCGCGGCCGCCGGCAGGTGCTGGTAGGACCAGGAGAAGACCGCGCTCACGGGGCTGCCCACCGAATCGAGCATGCCCAGCCGCTGTCGCCGGTCGGCCAGTTCGGAAACCAGGCACGGCAGCGGGGTGGTACGCAGGCTGGCGGCGAGTTCCGCGGCGACGCGCAGGGCCAGCGGCAGTCCGACGCACTGGGCGGCCAGGGCCTCGCCCACCGCCGGTTCACTGTCGACGCGCTCGCCGATCAGCCGGCGCAGCAGGTCCAGCGAGTCGTCCATGGGCAGGAGTTCGAGGTCGAGCCGCCGGGCGCCGTGCCGGGCAACCAGCTCGCCCAGGGAATCGCGGCTGGTCACCACCACCGCGCAGGACCCGGTGCCGGGCAGCAGCGGCCGGAGCTGGTCCACCGAGGAGGCGTTGTCGAGGACCACGAGGATCCGGCGTCCGCTGATTTCGGTCCGGTAGCGGGTGACCCGGTCGGCCATCTCCAGGGGGACCTCGTGCGCGGGCAGGCCCAGTGCGGACAGGAGCCTGGCCAGGGCGTCGCCGCCGGACAGCGGCTGCTGAGGGTCGTAGCCCCGCAGGTCGACGTAGAGCTGCCCGTCCGGGAAACGTGCGCGGGTCAGGTGTGACCAGTGCAGTGCCAGTGCCGTCTTGCCGACGCCCGCGGTCCCTGACACCACCGCGATGGGCACGGCCGTACCGCCGGCCCCGGCCAGGATCTCGCTCAGGCGGGCGAGTTCGAGCTCCCGGCCGACGAAGTCCGTCACGTCGCCGGGGAGGGTCGCCGGGATCCGCCGCGGGGGCCCGGGTAAGCGGACCGGGGTGTCCTCCTCCGCGAGCAGGGCGCGGTAGGCCGAGACCAGCTCCGGGCCGGGGGTGATGCCGAGTTCGTCGGCCAGTCGGCGCCGGACCTTGTGGTACGTGCCGACGGCGTCGGCCCGCCGGCCCGCGGCCTCGTAGCCGCGGATGAGCCGGCCCTGGGCCGATTCGTCCAGCTGACGGGCGTGGGCGACCTGCTCGAAGAGCGCGACGGCCTCGTCGGCCGCCCCCGCGGCCAGCAGGGTCTCGCCCTTGGCGGCCAGCGCCGCGTACCGCTCCTCGACGAGCGCGAGGGCTGACGGATGGGCTGCCAGCGCCGGGACGTCGGACAGGGGAGTGGCGGCCCGCCACAGCCCGAGCGCGGTGTCGAACAGCGCGAGGGCCTTCACGTGGTCGCCCGACTGCCTGGCCGCCAGTGCCTCGTTCACCCCCGCACGGAACGAGACGACATCGACGTCACAGCCGTCGGTGCGGAGTCCGTAGCCGTCGCCGACCGACGGGAGCAGCGTGCTGGGTGCGCGGTGCGGCCGGTCCGGTTCGAGCAGCTTCCGCAAGTGCTTCACATGGGTCTGGATGACGTTGACCGCGGAATGCGGCGGATCGTCGTGCCACAGGGCGTCGATCAGCTCGGCCCGCGACACCGGCTTGCCCGACGCCAGCCCGAGCATGCCGAGGACGGCCCGCCGGCCCGCCGTCGGGATGTCGATGTGGACGCCGCCACGCAGGACCTGCACCGGTCCGAGCAGTTGGATCTGCATCCGTGGTTCCCCCCGCAGTCGTGCGCACCCTTCAACTCTGGCGGCTGATGCGCCGTCCAGTCGCTGTCCAGTGCCGCTTCCTAGGCTAATCGACACCGAATCGAAGGGGGAACGAGCCGTGGGTGGCGTTGACGAAGGCAGGATGGCCAAGGCGGGCACAGCGGGGGCGGGCGACGCGTGGTGATGCGCCTCCATGCCAATGAACATCCGGAGGGCCCGCCGGCCGGCGTTGCCGGCTCCCTGCAGGCGCTGATCCCGCAGCTGCACCGGTACCCGGTCCCGGCGAGCGCCCTGGAAACAGCGATCGCGGAACTGTACGACGTTCCGCTGAACCGGGTTCTGGTCGGCGCAGGCAGCGCCGAGATCATCAACCTGGCCTGGCGGGCCTTCACCGCACCGGACCGGGCCGCCTTCTTCCACGAGCCGGAGTTCGAGTTCTACCCGATGCTGGGCGCTCAGTGCGGCACGCCCACACTGACCCGCCCGTGGCCGCCGGACGCGGACCTGGCACGGCACCTCGCGGACGCGCCGGTGGGACTCGTGGCCCTGTCCAACCCGCACAATCCCACAGGAGCGGCGAGGCCCCGGCAGGCCATCGCGGACCTGGCCAGGAGCCTGCCCGACACGATGCTCGTGCTCAATGACGAGGCGTACCACGACTACATGGACGAGGCCGCTGACGAACTTCCGATCGGCGCCCTGTCCGAACTGCCCAACGTCCTGACCACCAGGACCTTCTCGAAGATCTACGGGCTGGCCGGCCTGCGGATCGGCTACGGCATCGCCAACCCCTGCCTGATCGGCACGCTCCGCGCGCTGCAGACGCCGTTCAGCGTGAGCACTGCCGCCTCCACCGCGGCACTTGCCGCGCTGGCCGACCCGGACGTGCTCGTGGAGCGCCGGCAACGCAACCGACGGCAGCGCGAGGAGCTGGCGGACGCGCTGTCCCGCCGAGGCTTCGACGTGTCGCCCAGCCAGGCCAACTTCCTTTTCGTACGGCCGCCGCACGGCGGGTCCGCCTGGGCCGCCGATCTGCTCGACCGAGGGGTCAGGGTCCAGCCGGCCGGTGACGGCCTGCGGGTGACCGTGGGCTCCGCCGCCGAGGTCGCCGCCCTCATCACGGCGGTCGACGACGTTCTGTCCGCACTTCAGACCACCACAGTGGGGGAATCATGACCAACCAGGTCATCGACGATGTGTACAACAACACGCTCACCGCGTACGCCATTTCGGCCGCGTGGGAACTGGGCCTGCTGGAGCGGCTCGACACGTCCGAGCAGCCGGTGGACTTAGCGGAATTCGCCCGTGAGAACGACCTGGACGCCCCCTCTGTGGAGGCCATAGCCCGGGGACTGGCGCTGCCCGGCATCGTGGTCCTGACCCCGGACCACGCCACTGCCGCTCCCGGCCCGCTCTTCGCCGACACCTGGGCCAAGAAGGGCTTCTTCTACTGGCTCACCCGCGGCTGCGGCGAACTGTTCCGGAACATGCCGGAGCTGGTGCGCAACTCCTCCCGCACCGGTGACTACGTGGTCCGCGACTACAAGGCGATCGGCCTGGCCGCACGGGACGCGGGCTTCTCCTACGTGGACCCGATGTTCTACAAGATCATCGAGGATCGCGGGCTCCGCTTCGGTGCCGACCTGGGCTGCGGCAGCGGCGAGCGGCTGATCAAGCTGGCTGCACGAGACGCGGAGTTCCGCGGAATCGGCGTCGACATCGCGGCCGGTGCGCTGACGCTGGCGGCGCAGTCGGTCGAGCAGGCCGGACTCAGCGACCGTGTGTCGGTGGTGCGCGGGGACGCGACGCGGATGGAGCCCCGGCCGGAGTTCGACGAGGTCGACTTCGTTTGCAGCTTCATGATGGGCCACGACCTGTGGCCGCGCGAGCAGTGCCTGGCGAGCCTGAAGCGGATCGGCGAGGCGTTCCCGGCGGCGACCGACCTGATCATCTGCGACACGTACCGCTCCGACCTCGGGCCCACCGACACGCACCCGGTGTTCACGCTGGGCTTCGAGACCGCGCACGCCGTCATGGGCCAGATGCTGCCGTCCCTCGGCGAGTGGACGGACGTGCTGGCCGAAGCGGGCTGGCACCGTACGGACGTCATCGACTTCGACCTCCCGCCGTACACCGCGCTGATGCACCTCACCCGCGAGCTGCCGGCCGCATGAACCACCGGACCGACGCGGGCAGGCACATCCTCATCCTCAATCGCTTCGACGGGGAAGCGGGCTGTCGCTACACCGCATACGTGGATCACTCGGTCGACCGGGTCGCCTATCTCACTTCGGCAATCGGGCGCAGTGGAGTCGACGCCGGTCCGGCGGAGACCGTGGCCGTCGTCGACGACCTCGCCGACTGGGCGGCGGTGTCGGAGCTCGCCCTCGGCATCGTGCGCGAGTTCGGCCCCCTGGACCACATCGTCGCGCTGTTCGAGCGCGACCTGGAGGTGGCGGCGGCCCTGCGGGAACTGCTCGGGGTGCCCGGCCCCGGCCCGGCCGAGATCGAACGGGTCCGCGACAAGGTGACGATGAAAGAACTCGTCGCCTCCGCGGGCCTGCGGGTCCCGCGTTACGTCGATGCCGGCGAACCGGAGCGCGTGCGCCGGTTCGCCGGGAAGGCCGGCTTCCCCGTCGTGCTCAAACCCCGGGACGGTTCCGGGAGTCAGGGGATCTACCTGGTCAACTCGCCGGCCTCGCTGGAGGAGACGCTCGCGTCGCCGCTGGAGAACTACGTGTGCGAGGAGTTCATCGAGGGGACGATGTACCAGGTCGACGGGGTGGTGCAGGACGGCACCGTCCAGGTGCTCCGGGCCTTCCGGCTGATCAGCACCTGCCTGGAGTACGCCCTGGGCGCACCGTTCGGCTCCGTCGCCGCCGACGACGAGGAGCTGCAGACGCGGCTGGTCGGGTACGCCGAGGTGGCCCTGGCCGCACTCGGAGTGCGCGACAGCGTCTTCCACCTGGAGGTGTTCGCGGTCGAACCTGCCGGGCCGACCGGGTCCGTCGCCCCGGGCGGCCCCGGCGAGTACGACGACCTGGTCTTCCTCGAACTGGCCGCGCGCGCCGGGGGAGCGGAACTCCCGCACCTGTGGCGCGAGGTGTACGGGCTCGACCTGCTGGAGACCGCTGCCCGGCTGGCCCTCGGCGAGTCCCCGTCACTGCCCTCCCTCGATCCGGAGGGCGACGCCGGCGGCTACCTGCTGATGCCGGAACCACCCGTACGCCCGTGCCGTGTGCTCTCGACGACCCCGCTCATCGAGCGGGTGCCGGCGATGTACGCGGAGGTGCTGCCCGCGCCGGGTGACATCCTCAACGGCACCGGCGGGGCCAAGGAGACCGGCGGGCGCTACCGGTTCCGGGCCGCCAGCGGCACGGAGATCGAGCTCGCGATCAGGCAGGTCCTCGAGGCGTACGACCTGGCCTGGGAACCCGTGTCCGACCACGACATGAAGGTCGTCCGGGTGGCGGGACGCGCGCAGTCCATGGCCCGTCCGTGAGCGTGCCGCCCGCGCCGCCGCGCTTCGGTCAGGTCTTCGCCATCGGCGAGTTCCGCATGCTGTGGCTGGCCCAGCTGACCTCGGTCTGCGGCAACCAGCTCGCGAAAGTGGCGCTCGCCCTGCTGGTGTTCGACCGGAGCGCGTCGGCGGGCCTGGCAGCGCTCACCTACGCCCTGACCCTGCTGCCGGAGCTGCTGGGCGGTCCGCTGCTGTCATGGCTGGCGGACCGCTACCCGCGGCGGGGGCTGATGGTGGTGTGCGACCTGGCCCGGGCGGGCCTGGTCGCCGCCATGGCCGTACCCGACAGCCCGCTGTGGCTGCTGTGCACCCTGCTGATCCTCGTACAGCTGCTCCAGTCGCCACACCTGGCGGCACGCTCGGCGCTGCTGGCGACCATGGTGCAGGGCGAACGCTTCCTGGCCGCCTCAGCGGTCGTCAACGTCACCGCCCAGCTCGGCCAGCTCGCCGGATTCGCGGCCGGCGGCGTCCTCGTCGCCATCCTGGGCCCGTCGCAGGCGCTCCTGATCAACGCGGGCACGTTCGTCCTGTCGGCGGTCCTCACCCGGTGGGGCATCGCGCGCCGCCCGAGGCCGTCCGATCCCGCGCCGGGCGGCGGCCGGTGGAGCGTGATCACCGGCGGAGCGGCCCTGGTCCGCGCCGACCGCCGGCTCCTCCTGCTGGTGACCTTCGGCTGCCTGTCGGGCTTCTACGCCTGCAAGGAAGGCCTGGCCGCGCCCTACGCCGACGCCATGGGGCACGGCCCGGCAGGAGTCGGACTCCTGCTCGCGGCCAGTCCCGCCGGCGCGGTCGTCGGCGTGTTCGTGCTGACCCGCTGGGTGAGCCCGGAGCGCGGCCTGCGGCTGCTCGGGCCGCTTTCCTTCGGCTCCTGCGCGGTACTGGCGTTCACCGCGGTGTCCCCGGGCATCGCGGTCACCTGCGCGCTGTGGACCCTGTCCGGACTGTTCTCCGCCTATCAGGTGCCGGCCAACTCCGCGTACAGCCTCTCGGTTCCCGACGCGATGCGGGGCCAGGCCTTCGGACTGGCCTCCACCGCGGTCCGGGTGGCCCAGGGGCTCGGCATCTCCGCGGCCGGGTTCGCCGCCGACATCGCCCCGGCTCCGATCGTCATCGCCGTGTTCGCCGTCCTCGGGGCGGCAGCGTCCACGGCCGTGGCGATCGCATGGTCGAAGCTCCCGCCGCGCGCCGCCGGAACGGCACACGACCCCGTCCCCACCTCCAGCTCCCCGGCCCTGACACCGAAGGACACCGAATGAACACGCCGGTCCTCACCGAGCCACCGAGACAACTGCACGGAACCCTGCGCCCGCGCCACCTCACCATGCTGGCCGTGGGCGGGGTGATCGGATCCGGACTGTTCGTCGGATCCGGCGCGGGCATCGCGCTCGCCGGACCGGGCATCGTCCTGTCCTTCGCGGCCGCGGGCGTGCTCACCATGCTGGTGATGCGGATGATGGCCGAGATGACCGCCGCGTACCCGTCCAGCGGATCCTTCTCCGCGCACGCGGAACGGGCGTTCGGCCCGTGGGCCGGGTTCACCATAGGCTGGCTGTACTGGGCGACCCTCGTCGTCGTCCTCGCGATCGAGGCAACCGCCGCCGCCGTGATCGTCCACGGCTGGCTGCCCGCGGTCCCGCAGTGGCTCCTGATGCTGCTCTTCATGGCGGTCTTCACCGCGGTCAACCTCACCGCCGTCGGAAACTTCGGCGAGTTCGAGTTCTGGTTCGCCCTGATCAAGGTCGCGGCCATCATCGGCTTCCTCGTCCTCGGAGCGCTCGCGATCCTCGGATTCCTTCCCGGAACGGACCCCGGTACCGCGGCCGGCGCCGCGGCGGGCGGTCTGCTCCCGCACGGCTGGAACGGCGTCGTCGCCGGCTTCGTCGCGGCCATCCCCGCCTTCGGCGGCCTGGAGGTCGTGACCATCGCCGCCGCCGAATCCGAGAACCCGGCCAAGGCCGCCGCCCAGGCCGTCCGCAGCGCGGTCTGGCGCATCTCGGTCTTCTACATCGGCTCGATGATCGTCGTGGTGAGCCTGCTCCCGTGGACCGACTCGCGCATCGGTACCAGCCCCTTCGCCGCGGTCCTCGACGAGATCGGGATCCCCGCCGCCGGGCAGATCATGAACGTCATCGTCGTGATCGCCCTCCTGTCCGCGCTCAACGCCAACACCTACGCCGCCGCCCGGATGGCGTTCTCGCTGGCCGAGCGCAAGCAGGCCCCGTCCGCCCTGACGCGGATCAGCCGGACGGGCGTCCCGTACCCGGCCGTGCTCGCGTCCACGTCGTTCGGGTTCGTCGGCGTCGTCCTCAACCTGCTGTGGCCGGAAACGATCTTCCTGCACCTCCTCAACGCGGTGGGCGCGGTGCTGCTCCTGGTCTGGATCCTCGTGGCCTGCTCCCAGCTCAAACTGCGCCGGAGCCTCCCCGCACACACGCCGATCCGGATGTGGGGGTACCCCTACCTGAGCGTGCTCGCCCTGGGCGTCATCGCCCTGCTGCTCGTGAGCATGTTCATCGACCCGGACACCCGGGTCCAGATGATCAGTTCGGCGGTCCTCGCCTCGGTCGTCCTGTCCGTCGCCCTGGTGCGCTCCCGCAGGGCCTGAGACCGGCCTCGCGCCCGCCCGGCACCGGGCCGGCCTCCCCCGTACCCACCCACAGCAGAGAGAGAAGTCGATGGATCGCGCGTCACTCACCCGGGAGTATCTCGCCAGGGTCGTCGAAAGCGGCGCCAAGGGCTCCGAGTTGACGGGTGCACAGAAGGATTCCGAGCTGCTCGACACGTTCTACGGGGGCAAGTACCTGTCGCGACCGCTCTTTCTCGGCCACGCCGAGCAGGTGCAGCTCCACGCCGATCTGGAGAACCTGCGGTCCGCTCTGGAGTCCCTGCCCGACCGCCTGTTCGGCGGCGACTTCGTGGCGTTCGCCCGCGCGGTGGGACTGGCCGACGTGCAGATCTCCGCCGTCGTGCGCGGCCGCGGCAGCGCGGTCTCCCGTCAGACCCGAGCCGACCTGTACGTCGACGAGACCGGGTTCAAGCTGCTCGAACTCAACATAGGCAGCGCGGTGGGCGGGATGGACAACGCCGACATGTGCCGCGAGCTGCTCGCCCACCCGGTGCTCGCCGACTTCGCCGGAAGCCGGGGGCTGGGCTTCGTGGACTCCCTGCGCGAGCAGGTGAACAACATCATCGTGGAGGGCGGGTTCCGGCCCGGGGACTCCCCGGTGGTCGCCCTGACGGACACCCTCGACGGCTACGGGAAGATGCTCCCGTACATGGAGGTGCTCTGCCGGCGCTGGGCCGAGTTCGGCCTGGAGGCCCACCCGTGCCACCTCGGGCAGCTGGACGCGAGGGACGGCCGGGTGTGGCTCGACGGGAAGCCGGTCGACGTGATCTTCCGTGCCTTCCTCATCGGGGACCTGCTGAAGTTCCCCGACGCTGCGGCTCTCATGGATCCCGTCCTCGACGCCGCCGAGCGCGGCGAGGTCCGGATCTTCACCCCGCTGGACTCCGCCGCGTACGCCAGCAAGGGCGCCCTCGCGCTGCTGTCCGACGAACGCAACCGCGGGCTGTTCAGTGCCGAGGAACTGGCCGGACTGGACCGCATCCTGCCGTGGACCCGGATGGTCCGCCCCGGCCCGGTCACCCTGGAGAGCGGTGAACGCGTCGACCTGGTCGAGTACGCCGTGGCGCACCGGCAGGACCTGGCGCTCAAACCGACCTCACTGGCCGGCGGGGAGGGCGTGCTGCTCGGCTGGGCGGACGGCCTCACCCCGGACCAGTGGCGCGAACAGATCGTCGCCGCGCTCGACGGCCCGTACATCCTCCAGCGCAGGGTCCGCCCGGTCCCGGAGCTGTATCCGGACGAGAACGGCGAACTCCAGCCGTGGACCGCGCTGTGGGGGGTGTTCACCGTGGTCAACGGCTACGGCGGCGCCTACATCCGGGCCACCCCCGCTGCCGCCGGCGAGGGCGTGGTGAACGTCGCGACCGGGGCCTACGGGGGCGCCGTACTCCAGGAGACGCCGAGCACCGACCGCTGAGCGCCGGGCATTTCGGGACGCAACCCGTCCTCAGACCGGACGGCGGACCGCGGTGACCGCGGTGACCGCGAAGGATCGGCGGATGGGCGTGCGCTCGCTGGAACCCCCGGGAATCCCTCCCGGGGGTTCGTTGCCGCACCGTGCGACAGCGCCGGCCGGCGCCGTCCGAAATCGACATGGTCCGCGCACGGGGCGAACCTGAAACCAGGTGCGTCTGAACGGCCCATCAGAGGTTGGCATTTCAAGCCGCTGCACTCGTCGCCTGCGGCCCCGCGCTCGTACGTGGAGCAGCCGGAGTACGCCCCGCCCGCGACGACCCGCCTCTCCCAGATCAAGCAGAACACGCTCGTCCTCCAACACGTCCAGTCGGCCGTCCTCCAGCACTTCACGTAAATGACCGACGCCTGATTGCCCGCACGCGGGGACGCCGGGGCGTTCGAGGAGTGGACCCCGAAGGAGCAGCCGCAGGGGCTTCGGTTCAGTTGTGGCTACCCGCTGGTCCGACCGCTGCGGCAGCCTGCCGGGCAAGGGCGGGCGCGGTGGGGGTCGTGGTGATCCGCACCACGGACGTGCCGACCCGGGCGTAGACGGCGTAGACCCTGCCACTGGGAGGCTCTTCGGTAACGGCAATGCGGTGTGGCCCGATCCACTGGGCGGTCTGAGCGCTGAGGCGGGCCAAGGCCAGCCGTGAACGCAGAAGGCGGTCGGCTTCTTGTGGTGAATGTGCCGTCCACTCGACGGTCATGCGGACCAAGGGTGCTGATGCCGTGCCGGGTACGAAGGTGCAGGTCGGCGGTCGCGGCAGGCGAGTTCCGAAAACACTGCGACTCTGAGGGACAGGGCTGTAACGGGTGGCGCTCGAGATTTTGTCGAGGGGGAGCAGGCGGCATGCATCCGGCCATCTTGAGGGCGGCAGGCCGGCGAGGGCCGGGTAGGGGTTTCCCGGGTCGGCGACGAAGCGGTAGACGGTGAGCCGGCCGTAGACGTTCTCCGGGGGTGTATCCGTATGTCCCTTCTCTTCCCAGATGGCCAGCAGATCCCCGTCGGATCCGATGAGATCCGTGTGAATTACGCTGCTGAGAACTGGAATCTGCACGGAGCGGCCAGAGGTGAGTGCGACATGTTCGACGTACGTGGCCAACGGCCACTCGCGATGGATCTGTCCGATCAGCGAGTCTCCTTCCAGTTCGAGGGGAGCGTAGACGGTGCGCTCCCATTGAGACCCGCCACCGGTAGCGTCGATTACGCGCAGGCGGAATGGGGTGTATTCGTTTTCTTCTTGCCTTTTTTCCTGCACGTACAGAACCGATCCCGTTCGGGAAAGACTCCATATGTAATTGCTTCCTTGCGACAATAGGCGTCCGGTATCGGAGTACAGAAGGTGCTTCTCGCCGAGGTTCACGGCGATGTCACCGGCGTTCGACGTGGTCAGCGCCAGCCCGTAGGGGTATCCGCTGGCGTCCCATGAGCCGGGCGCGGTGGGCATTCGTACGGTGCGCTGCCAGAGTTTCGCGCCGGAGAGGGAATCCAGAGCCGCCAGCGTGGCCGGCGATCCGGGGTGGCCCTTCCATGTGAGGGCGTACAGGATCTTGCCCGCGCCCGCGTAAACCGCTTGTGCCTCGCGCGACGGGAGGAACAGGCCGTCGAACCGGTGCCCTGCCTCGGCACTCCATCGATGGGCCCCGGTGCGCGCATCGAATACCCTGACCTTGGCCGGAAGGCTGCTGAAGACTGCGACCATGCCTTCCGTGAGGTCCACGCGCGACCCGCGTCCGGACGGCTGGTCGACATTTCTGCGCCACGTTTGCCGACCGGTTTCCAGGTCGTATCCGCGAAGCAGGACGGGATCGGAACCAAGAGCCGTCCAGGCAATCACGAGTGTCGATCGGTTGATGCGCAGGCGCTCCGCCGTGTACTCCTGCGGAATGTCGCGAGGTGCGATAGAGGACAGGTGCTTTCCGGTGGCCATCCGGCGGACTTCCAGCCCGCGACCCCGGCGGGCCGATGACACGATGTATCCGTGGTCGGCGTACAGAGAGGTCTGCTTACCGAGGACCAGGTCCGCATGCCACACTTCGCGCAGCCCTACGGCAGTAGGCCATGCGCGCGGCGGTCCACCCGACCCCGCAATCCAAGGCCAGAGCGCCACGCACACGGTTACCAGGACGAGCCGGATCCCTCGCCTCACGGTCAGCAGTCCGGATTGACGGCCGACGGTACGCACCAGCGGCCCGGGGGTGCCTGCACCCATGCCCCCTGGAACTCGTTGAACACCTGGCCGTAGCCCCTCGGCCGATCCTGGCGTCCTGTGATCCGGAAGGGCGTTTCCTTCGGGAGGCGGATGACCACTTCCTCGGTCTTCCCGTCGGCAATGACGCTGACCACCACATCGAAGTCGTACGCTGCGGCGCGCGCGGCGAACGACATGGCCAGCGTGGTCTGCTCGCCCCGCACCAGATCGATCTGGTGCACGCGGAAGTAGGCCCGGCTCGGCTCCTTGGTCTTCCCCTTGTCGATGACGAAAACAGGGTTTCGCCGGTCCAGGTCCGCGGCGAGCGAGATCGTGCCTACTTCGCCGGCAGTCGCCGGCGCGAAGTACGCCCCGCTCAACCGCTCCTGCTTCCGCAGGATGCGAGGGCGCATGTCGACCACGCGCGCCTTGCTGCGCCTGCCCTCAACCACGGCGACGACGTTCATCCGGCCTACTGGCGCCGCCCGTCGGCGTTGCAGGAAGGCCCGCCATTGCTCACTGGCGGCAGGCTCCGCCAGCATGGCTCGGTCCCGCAGAGTGGTCATACCGCCCCGTAGCGCAAAAGGTCCCTCATCTACGGAAGTTGCTGCATGCACGACTTTGACCGACGGCTCGCCGGTGACCGTGTCGACCAGATCCGGCCCCTCGTCTTGGAGCCAGCCGGTGAGGAGAGCGGCGGCCACCGCGGCGACGATCGCTGCAGCCACACCTGCCCCCCAGGCCCTCGCCGCACTCCGCCCGGGTTCCCGGGCATCGCCCCCAGCTGCGGGATCTGCGTCGCGAGTCGGCGTGTTCGCTGGAGTGGACTCCTCGGGCGGGCGGGCCGCGATTCGGTCGGCGTCCGCTCCCGAAGGTGCACGTCCGCGGTCACCCCCCGCGGGATCCTGCGTCATACCGTCCCCCTCGACATGGCATGCACAGTGCTCGCTCGACGAGCTTGTGCGACGAAGTCTGACTCCTCTTGATGTCCTAGCCAACAGGCGGACCAGGATTGACAATTCGAGATGGAAAACGAGCGTTGCTGCGGGTGTCCGTGCCCCTGGCGTCATGCGTGAGCTGATCTCGGAAAGGCCGGTCCTCGACAGCTCGTTCACCGGGCAGCACCGCGGCTCTCCGGCCGTCCTGCGCTGTTCCCGGCCGTTGTGGCGCCCCGCAGGGCCTCGGACTGAATCCGTTGCTCCGGCGTAGAGGTGCGATCACCGGGTAGGTGTCGTGAGCTGGAAGGGCGGGGGCGATCGGAGGAGGTGGCGGTCGTGGCTCGTCCCGTGTGGGCGGGAAGTCTTGCCTTCGGCCTGGTCAGCCTGCCGGTAGGCCTGTACACGGCTACCGACAGCCACACGATCCGTTTCCATCAGCTGCAGCGCGGGACCTCGGACCGGATCCGCAACCGCCGGGTGAACGAGCGCACGGGCGAGGAGGTCGAGCTGGACGACATCGTCAAGGGCTACGACGCCGACGGCGAGTACGTCCTCGTCGAGCCGAAGGAGCTGGACGAGATCGCGCCGGGCCGCTCCCGGTCGCTTGAGATCGCCGGCTTCGTCGACCTCGCGGAGGTGGATCCGATCTTCTTCGACAAGACGTACTACCTCGGGCCGCGGGGCGCCGAGTACGGCAAGGTCTACAGACTCATCGAGCAAGCTCTCGCGAAGGCCGGCAAGGCGGGCGTGGCGACCTTCGTCATGCGTCAGCACGAGTACCTGGTCGCGCTCAAGTCCGAGAACGGCCTCCTCACCCTCCATACCCTGCACTGGGCCGACGAGATCCGAGACCCCAGGAAAGAGATCGACGACCTCCCCGGCAGGGCGAAGGCCTCGGGCAAAGAGCTGAAGATGGCCGAGCAGCTCATCGAGGCCCTGACCATGGACTGGGACCCCGAGAAGTTCCACGACACCTTCCAGGAGAAGGTCGCCGCCATGATCGAGGCCAAGCAGGGCGGCGAGACCGTGGCGAAGGCCGAGGTGCCGAGCGAGCCGACCGGAGTGGTCGACCTCGCGGAAGCGCTGCGCGCCAGCGTCGAGCGGGCCAAGAGCCCCAAGGCCACCGGCGGCAAGGCCACCGCGTCCGGCAAGACCACGGTGAAGAAGCCCGCGGCGAAGAAGCGGATGCGCTCCGCGCCCAAGAAGGACCTGAGCGGCCTGTCGAAGGCCGAGCTCTACAAGAAGGCTGCCGCCGCCGACGTCGCCGGACGCTCTCACATGACCCGCGACGACCTGGTCAAGGCCCTGTCCTGATCCCTGCCCTGATCGCGGCCCCGCGGCCGCTGAGGCCGTGCCGCCGGGGGCGCGGATGTGGGGGTGCGGGCTCTTAAAATAGGCATCGCGGTCTGCTTCGCGTTCCGCGCGCGTCCGGCATAGCGTTCATCTTCAATCTAATGCAACGACGAATGAAGGCTTGTTGCATTAGGCTGGAGGTTATTGCAACGAATTCTACGGCTTGACCTGCGCATATGTATTTTGTTCGCAACGACAGTGTTGTCTGATCGTTGAATGCAACGTAGCGTTTCCATCATCAGAAACGGAGCGGGCCGCGCGGGCGCGCACAGCAGAAGCAGGAGTAGACCATGCAGAAGTTCGACACCGTCGCCCCCATCTCCGCCGTCCTCGACATCCCCGCGGGGCGCATCCGGATCGAGGCTGCGGACCGGGCCGACGCCACGGTCGAGATCCTGCCTGCGGACAACTCGAAGGGCAGTGACGTGAAGGCGGCGAAGGAGATCGAGGTCGTGTACGCCGACGGGGTCCTGAGGATCGCGGCACCGGCGGCGAAGAACTGGATCGTCGGCAGCTCAGGTTCCGTCGACGTCACCGTTCAGCTGCCTGCCGGCTCCTGCGTCGAAGCGAAGTCTGCCGACGGCGATTTCCGGGGCCTCGGGCGCCTCGGCGACGTCACCTTCGAGGGCGCGCAGGGCGCGGTCGAGATCGGCGAGGCCGTGAACGCCCGCCTCGCCCTCCTCCACGGTGACGTCTCGGTCGGCCGCCTGAGCGGCTCCGCGGAGATCAGCACCCAGCGGGGCAGCCTCCACATCGCCGAGGCCGCGCGCGGCACGGTCACCCTGCGCACTCAGCAGGGCGACATCTCGGTCGGGGCCGCCCGCGGCGTCTCCGCGTCCCTGGATGCGGACACCGGCCACGGCCGGATCCGCAACTCGCTCAACAACACCGATGGCCCCATCACCGCCCTGGCCATTTACGCGACCACCTCGTACGGCGACATCACCGCGCGCAGCCTGTAAGAAGGGCCGTATCGAGTACCCGGCCTCAACCATCAGGCGAGCGCCACTGAGGTCCAGTTGCGGGCGCCGACTGTCGAGAGACCTCAGGATCCGTACGTCCGCCGGGGCGGACAGGACCCGGGCGGGCTTCTGGCGGAGCCGACGGACATGGACTGCACGGAGTTCGAAAGGTGTGGATCCGTTGCAGGGCGGGTGCGTAGGATCGCCGGCATGGCACTACGACCGGTCAACGTGAACATGAAGGCTCTTGACGACTCGGCAGTCGGCCGCTTCTGGGCGGAGGCGCTCGGCTGGGGTGTTTCCAGCGAGGGACCCGGCGTGACCAATGTCGAACCGATCGGCGGATTCGTCTGGCCGGATCCGGCCGCCCTCTGCGTCGACGTGGTTGCCGTCCCGGAACCCAAGACGACGACCAAGAACCGTGTGCACGTCGATCTCGCCACCACCTCTGCGGCCCACCAGGCGGAGTTGGTCGCGCGCCTCCGGGCTCTCGGCGCGACGCCCGCCTACGTGGGCCAGGGCGACGTGCCGTGGACGGTTCTCGCCGACCCGGAGGGCAACGAGTTCTGCGTGCTGGAGCCCCGGGAGGTCTACCGGGACACCGGGCCGATCGCCGCGGTGGTGGTCGACTGCGTGGATCCGCAGGCCATGGCCCGGTTCTGGGGCGAGGCGATGGACTGGACCCTGCACGAGGCGACTGACGATCACGCGGTGTTCCGCTCCGCCAAGGGTGTCGGCCCGTACCTCGAGTTCCTCCGCACGCCCGGCGCGAAGACCGTGCCGGACCGCGTCCACATCGACCTGCTGCCGTACCCCGGTGACGATCAGGAGGCGGAGGTGGCCCGGCTGCGGGCCCTCGGCGCCACCGACATCGACCTCGGGCAGGGCGACGCCCCGTGGAAGTGCCTGGCCGACCCGGAGGGCCACGAGTTCTGCGTCCTCGCGCCCCGTCCTGAAGTGGCGCCCTGACGACACTCCGACACCGTGAGGCCTGCCTGCTCGTGCACCATGGCCACCGGGTGGCTCGCCTGGGCTGGAGCCGGGCAGGCTCTCGTGCCGACCCGGAGGTTTACGACCCGGGATCTTGCTTTCCCGGCTTTCGCGGGAGCGCTTCCGTGCCTGCTCAGAGGGGGTTAGCGCGCGGGGGACGTGGTGTCGTTTCACGCTTGTAAGAGTTACGCCCGCATCGGGTGCTCGGTGCCGGTCATCGTCCGAGGGCAGGAGAGGTTGGACATGAGCGAGAGCGATGGAATGGCGGGGGCGAAGAATACCGAGACAGAGCTCGTCGCGCACGTGGAGGGGCGGCAGGGCACCTGCTGCCTCTGCGGCGGCCCCACCACAGACACCGCCGCCGCCTACGCGATGTGCGCACGGTGCAGCAGCGAGAGCGAGTAAGAATCCACTAGGCCGAACTGGCAGGACGGGCAGAAGGGGGCCGGCTGCTGCACCAGTGGCCGGCCCCCGGCCGGTGGGGCCAGGGGCGGGTTGGGCCCTCAGGTGTTCCCTCGCCTCCCCCACGCGGGGGAGGAGGCCAGGACCAGCGGGGGACGCGAGGCCGCGAGCGGCGGGGTGAGCATGGCGGTACCGGAACTCCCCGGTGAAAGGAAGACCGCGATGAGCCCCCACCGCCCCCAGCCCCTCCTCGACGTGCCGCGCCGCATCAAGTGGGCGGCGTACGCCATTCCCTTGTGCGCTCTCCCCCGGGGCTGTGGCGCATCGCGCTCGTCACCGGCTGGCCCGACTGGTACCCCGGGCACGACTGGCTGCCCGGGGAACGGCCGTACGTCCTCTCGCTCTCTCTGGTCGCCGAGTGCCTGGCGCTGCTCACCCTCGGGCTCGTCCGCCCCTGGGGCGAACGGCTGCCCGCCTGGGTTCCCTTCTTCGGCGGCCGTGTGCTGTCAGTCCGCGCGGTCGTCGTCCCGGCCTCCATCGGCGCCTTGCTGGCTACAGCCCTGGCCGCGTACGCCACCCTGAACTACCTGTTCCGCTTCGTTCCCCCGCTGAACGACACCGGCGAGGCATTCCCCACCAGCGGCCCCGGGGCATGGGCCATGTGGGCCTGCTACGCCCCGGTCCTCGCCTGGGGGCCGCTGCTGGCGGTGGTCACACGGGCCTACCACCTGCGCCGTACCCGTGGCGGGGCCCTTGCCTTTCGAGTGGGGCCGGATCGGACTGCTCGCGCCGTGACGAGCTGCGGGCCACGGCAGCCGGTCCCCGCAGCGGTGCGAGCCCCGGCTCCCGCGCCCAGCGCCGCCGCGGCCCCTGCCCACATGTCTGAGCAAGTACCCCTCTGCAGGTGAGTACGCGTACTCACCTGCAGGGGCACGGCTTGATCGGAGACTTGGCGCATGAGACGAACCCCTGCCCTGACCAGCATGCTTGCCGGCTCCCCGCGCCGCCCGCGGCTCACGCTCGCGATGACTGCGTTTGCCGCTCTGACGCTCGCCGCCTGCGGAACCGGGCAGACGAGCGCCGACGGACCGCACAGCAAGCCTGCTGACACTGCAGAGTTCCGGTCCGGCGCGTCTTTCGACGAGATGCTGGACAGGATCGCGCGGTCGTGTCCCCCGAGCGCCCCGGCAGAGGGGCCGCCGACCGGTCCGGTGTACGCCCTGCCGCCCGGTGCGGTGGAGGTACCGCCGGACGTCGAGCCCATCGCCCCCACGGCGGGCCCGGAAGCGGAGTTGAACGCCCGCGACTGGTGTGCCGGCTCCCTGCACGAAGAGCGCATCGCCCGGGCGCTCCGGGATCTGGTGGACCCCACCCCCGCCAAGGTCAGGACGGTCCTGAACGACCTGGGCTACGTCGACGAGCGCATCCACGACCTCAAGCAGTCCGGTGCGACCGCGCGGTTCCTCCTCGACCTGCGTGACAAGGGCGGACGGCTCTGCCTGGACGGCTCGGCGGCCGGCGAGAACACCGTCGTCGACAAGTGCGTAGCCCCCGTGTCCGGCCCGTTCAAGCCTGGAGAGCGGTAGCAGTGAAGGCCCGGCGAGTTGACGGTGTCGAACCCGCGCGCGCGGCGGACCGTCTTTGCTCGCCGCCGCCCACCGGTGGATCTGAGTGCCGCACTCAAGGTGATCGACTCCCGGCTCAAGGCCGTCTACGACGGCAGAACCGAGGGCGACCCCGAACAGCGGCTGCTGACGGACCAGTTCACCGCCTTTGTGAGCCCCAGGGAGGCCCGCGATCTGCTGGACGGTGCGTGCACGATCATCTTCATACAGGAGCATTCGCCCCGAGGCCATCCCCACCATGGCGGGCCTTGTCATCGCGGCCGGTACCGGCCTGAGCCCCGATCTCCGGCGCAAGCAGCACGGGGACTGGACCGAGGGCGCGATGGACCCCCTGGAAGCCACTGCCTTCCTGCTCGCGGACCACATCAACCGGCTCACCGACGACCGCGACTACGCCACCCGCCTGATCACCGAGGCTCTGGCGGGCGCGGACCACGAGTGACGCCCGGCGTCGCGCACGCGCAAGTTCAGTACGGCGTCAGATCATAAACAGCAGCCGCGTGTTCGGGACGAGCTTCCGGTTCACGCTGGTGCTCTGCACGAAGATCGTGAAATCGTCGTTGTGGTCCGGCTTGACGCGGACTTCACTGTCGGGCAGGCCGAGGAGGGCCCGGGCCTCCGGCCCCGAGTAGACCCGGTCGGTCTTCTTTTCCAGCACCGCGATCTGCTTCCGCGCCTGGACCTTCTCCGACTTGCTCAGCTGATAGAACGCACAACCGGTACGGTAGGTGTGCCCGCATTCGGTGATCCAGTCACGGATCGCCGCTTCACGAGCCACCGGAATGAGCTCGTATTCCGACGGATTCACCGGGGTGAGGCCGGCCGCCTTGATGGTGTCCTTGTTTACCGCATCGGCGCCCGTGGAGAACACCGCCCGCGATCCCCGGATGCCCTTCGTGCGGCCCACCATGAACTTTTCGGTCGCCTCCTGGATGACCTGCCCGGCCTCCTCCAGGCCCTGGGTGCTCGTGGCGTCCCAGACGGCGATGTTGTCCTTCGGGAAACCGCACTGCATGGCCTCGCGCTTGCCGACCTGGTCCGGCACGAGGACGGCCAGTGTCCAGTTGTCCTCCTGCGTCTCGATCATCTTGGTGACGGCCTGCACCAGTTCACGCGGATCCCTGCTGGGGGCGTCCGCGCAGCGGTGACTTGCGTTCTCCTGCCCGTCGGTCAGTACGAACGTCAGGAAGCTGTGGTCGCCGTACAGTTGGGCCGTCTGCGCCAGTTCCCGCTGCGACTTCAGTGTGGCCGCCAGAAGAGCCGTCATTCCACCGACGCGGTACAGCTGCTTCAAGGACGGCATCCGCAGCACGTCCTTGTCGTAAATGACGCACTCCACCGCGTTCGAGAAGACGTAGACGGTGACGCGGGTTTCCTGGTCCAGTTCCTGCGATCGACGGGCCAGATAGGCAATCTGCTGGTCGGCGACCTCGACGACCTTGCCGTTCAGATGCGACATGGATGAACTGGCATCCAGCACGAGAGCAACGTGATTGATGTAATTCTGGTTTCCGGACATGACCGCTCCCCTGTTGGCGACTCGATGCTCCTACCTTCTCACCCACCACTGACAATCGATCTTGGCTGCCAAGCTGCACGTACAGGCGCGCGGCGGTCGGCCGCGTCGAAACGGGCGAGCGCCAGCGCCCCGTCCCGTACGGCCCGTTCCAGGGACTGCGCCACGCCGTCATCGAGGCCGCCGAGGGCTTCGGCCACCTCCTCGACCGCGTCCCGGACGATTTCGGCGGCCACCTCTTCGACCGGGGCGCGCGGCCCCAGTTTGCTGACGGCGGCGGCCGCACGGGCCGGGGTCAGGAGCGCGGTGACCTGGCCGAGGAGCCAGCCGGGCACGCCGGCGGCGCCGGCTGCGGGCACCTGGTAGGGCCGCGAGCCGTCGAAGCGTCCGTCCTCGGCGAATGCGGGCTGCTTGAACTTGGCAACCGGGCGTGGGCCCGTGCCGGCACCGAGCGCGCCGGCCGCGGCCACCACGGTGCCGGGCGTCCTGCCGGGCGCGGCTCCTTCGGCGGACCACCACGGCCCCGCCGGTTTGACGACGAGGCCCTCGGCGAGGTTGCCGGGCAGCGCAGGCAGTCCCAGCAGGTCCGGTACCCGGGTCGTGAACACCGGGTCCCGTTCCCGCACCTGGGCGAGGGTGCCGTGGGCGATGACGGGGGCACAGTGCAGGCCCGCGGCGCCCGCGGCCCCGCGCAGGGCCCGGTCGCCGACCCACAGGACACCGCCGTCGATGCCGAGCACGGCGTCGAACGGCAGCCAGTGCAGTCCCGGCGCGTACCAGACGCCGGTCTGCACGGGTTCCGTCCCCGGCGCGGGCGGCACGTCGGGGTGCGGGTAGCGCCCGCCCGCGAGTTCACCGAAGACCGTGACCGGCGCAGAGGCGTGCGCGCCGTGGTCGCGCCGCAGTGCGGCGGCGCAGCGCTCCGCGGCGACGGCCAGGGCGGGCCAGATCCTTCCTACGCCGAAGAAGGCGTCGAGGCCGCTCTCGCCGAGCAGTTCACGGCGCTTGGCCGGGCGCGCCCCTTCGCCGTCGCACACGACGGCGAAGTTCGCGCCGTGGATCTTCTCCAGCGCCACCCATGCGCGGGCCCGCGCCTCGCCGAGCCGGGCACGGGAGGGGATCTTCGGGTACGGCGCCCAGTGGCCGTCGGGCACGTCAGTCACGCGTACCGCCGCTCTGGTGCTGTTCGGGCAGTCGGCTCTCGGGGTGCACCCAGAGCAGCACGTTGGCGGGGTGCACGTCGGCGAAGAAGTCGAGGACCTCCTGGTCCGAGTGGCGCAGGCTGAAATGGGTGAGGACGAACAGGGTGTCCGGATGGGCCTCGACGACCGGCCTCAGCCGGCTCCAGACGGTGTGGCCCACCCGGTTGGCCCGTTCGGCCTCGGCGTCGTCGAGGTAGGTGCACTCGGTGACGATCACCGGGTATTCGAAGAGCCACGGGTTGTCGTCGAAGACGCTGACGTGGGTGTCACCGAGGAAGGCGAACAGGGGCTTGCGTACCTCGCCTTCGACCTCGGCGCCCTCCTTGCGGCGCTCGGCCACGATCCGGCCGAACTCGCTGCCCCGGCCCGCTTCGGCCAGGGTGCGGCGCAGTTGCTCGTACTCGGGCAGCAGGGCCTTGCGGCACTCGGAGAACGCGTACCCGACGCACGGCACCTTGTGCGCGCACTCCACCACCCGCACATGGTGCCCCCGGCGCCCGAAGGTGAACTCGTCGCCGCCGCGCACCCCGTGGAGCCTGCACTTCGCGGCCAGGGCCGGGTCGTAGGCCGCGCCGTGGTTCAGTTCGGCCGAGGCCCTCAGGAAGGTCTCCACGTACGGGACCGCCGCGGCGGGCAGGTGGACGTCGACCCCGGCCGGCCTGGCCGCGAGGTAGTCGAGGTCCTTGGAGTGGTCGTGGTGCGTGTGGGTGAGGAAGACGGTTTCCGGCTGGTGGCCCTCCGCCAGTCCGGCGTCGAGTGCGCAGCGGAGTTCGGGGACGTGGAAGAACGTTTTGTCGTTGGCGCGCGAGTATCCGGTGAGGGTGAGCCCGGTTCCGGGTATGCGCCAGGTCTTCCACTGCCGGAACGGGTGGCCCTGTTCCAGCCGCCCTGGGTGGGCAGGCGTCCGCGGGGGGACCTGCGTCATCGGTGCCTCCGTCGGATGCGTGATGGGGTGGGGTGAGTGAGGGGGGTGAGGCGCGTGGTCGGGTGAGGGCAGTGATCGTAGCGGGCCGCCCCGACGGAAGGCCTGCGGATTTTCCGGGTCCGGACGCGTCGGCGCGAGGCCCCCGTCCTGCCGGTCGCTCCCCGGGCGGGCCTACGTCCCCGGTGTACGCGGTGGCCCCGCTCCGGGGTGAGCAGGGGGCACCGTAGGCTGGACGGGTGACCCTCCGAAGCCTGCACGACCGAAGCGCATTGGCCGACCGTTTCCGGCGGAATCCGTCGTTGCACCTGATGGAACTCGGCGACCTCGACGACCTGTTGTGGCCCCACACCAGTTGGTACACGGTCTCCGAGGACGGTCCGGTCGCGCTGCTGTACGTGGTCGGCGACATGCCGACCCTGCTCGGCTTCACGGTTCCCGAGCAGGCAGAGCAGCTCGAGGAGCTCGCCGAGGCGCTGCAACCCGTACTTCCCCGGCGTTTCTTCGGGCACTTGACCGGAGCGGCGCACAAGGTGCTGGCGTCGGCGTACGACGTGCGTCCGCACGGCACGCTGCTGCGGATGGCGCTCACCGACCCGGGCCGTGCCGCGGCGCACGCGGACGGCACGTGGCGGCCGTCCCCGCTGGGGCGCGCCGACCTGCCGGAGTTGCTGGAGCTGTTCGAGCAGGCGTACCCGGGCAACTGGTTCGACCGGCGGATGCTCGACACCGGACAGTACGTGGGGGCCCGGCAGGACGGCCGGCTGGTCGCGGTCGCGGGCGTGCACGTCTATTCGGCCGTCTACCGGGTCGCCGCGATCGGGAACGTCACCACGCACCCCGCGGTGCGCGGACGCGGTGCGGGCGGGGCATGCGTCGCCGCTCTGTGCCGGCGGCTGGGGAGCACCGTGGACCACATCGGGCTGAACGTCCGGGCGGACAACGCCACGGCCATCGGTCTCTACCGCAGGCTCGGCTTCACCGAGGTCGCCGACTTCACCGAGGCCACGTACACCGCGCTGCCGTAGGCGCCGGCCCGCGCCCAGCCCAGCCCAGCCCAGTCCGGCCCGGCCCTCTCCGCGCCCCATCGGGAATACCTCGGACGAGGCCCTCGTTCCCCCGTGTAGTTGAATCGTCAATCACCCTGGGAAGGGGAGTCATGCAGTTCGGGATCTTCACCGTCGGTGACGTCACGACCGATCCGACGACCGGACGCACGCCCGGCGAGCACGAGCGGATCAAGGCGATGCTCGCCATCGCGCAGAAGGCCGAGGAGGTGGGCCTCGACGTCTTCGCCACCGGCGAGCACCACAACCCGCCGTTCGTCCCCTCCTCGCCGACGACGATGCTGGGCTACATCGCCGCGCGCACCGAGAACCTGATCCTGTCCACGTCGACGACGCTGATCACCACGAACGACCCGGTGAAGATCGCCGAGGACTTCGCGATGCTCCAGCACGTCGCGGACGGCCGCGTCGACGTCATGATGGGCCGCGGCAACACCGGCCCGGTCTATCCCTGGTTCGGCAAGGACATCCGGGACGGCATCGACCTCGCCATCGAGAACTACGCGCTGCTGCGCCGTCTGTGGGACGAGGACGTCGTCACCTGGAAGGGCAAGTTCCGCACGCCGCTGCAGTCCTTCACCTCGACCCCGCGCCCCCTGGACGGCGTCGCACCCTTCGTGTGGCACGGCTCCATCCGCTCGCCGGAGATCGCCGAGCAGGCCGCGTACTACGGCGACGGCTTCTTCCACAACAACATCTTCTGGCCGGCCTCCCACACCGAGCAGATGGTGAACCTCTACCGGCAGCGCTACGCCCACTACGGGCACGGCACCCCCGAGCAGGCCATCGTCGGGCTCGGCGGCCAGGTGTTCATGCGCAAGAACTCGCAGGACGCGGTGCGCGAATTCCGCCCGTACTTCGACAATGCGCCGGTGTACGGCCACGGCCCGTCCCTGGAGGAGTTCACCTCCCAGACCCCGCTGACCGTCGGCTCGCCGCAGCAGGTCATCGAGCGGACCCTGTCCTTCCGGGACTACGCGGGCGACTACCAGCGCCAGCTGTTCCTGATGGACCACGCGGGCCTGCCCCTGAAGACCGTCCTGGAGCAGCTCGACCTGCTCGGCGAAGAGGTCGTGCCGGTGCTGCGCAAGGAGTTCGCGAACCTGCGCCCGGCCGGCGTGCCGGACGCGCCGACGCACCCGGTCCGCGTGGCGGCGGACCGGGAAACACCGAAGGAGAAGACGCAGGCATGAAGCTCATCGTCGTATCGGCGGGCCTGAGTTCGCCCTCCTCGACGCGGCTGCTCGCCGACCGGCTCGCGGCCGCGACGGCGGGGCACGTGGACGCCGAGCCCGAAGTGATCGAACTGCGCGGCCTGGCGACGGAGATCGCCCAGCACTTCGTCACCGGGTTCCCGCCCGCCCGACTGGCCGCCGCGCTCGACGCGGTGGCAGCCGCGGACGGCCTGATCGCCGTAACGCCGGTGTTCGCGGGCTCGTACAGCGGCCTGTTCAAGTCGTTCTTCGACGTCATCGACAAGGACGCCCTCACCGGGAAGCCGGTCCTCCTCGGCGCGACCGGCGGCACGGCCCGGCACTCCCTGGTCACCGAGCACGCCCTGCGCCCGTTGTTCACGTACCTGCGCGCCCTCGTCCTGCCCACCGCCGTCTACGCGGCCTCGGAGGACTGGGGCGAGGAGGGGCTGGCGCAGCGGATCGCCCGTGCGGGCGCCGAGCTGGCGCGCTTCATGGCTCCCGCACCCGCCACTCGGGATGTCGCCCCGGACGTCGACACCGCGGCCGCGATCGCACCCCGCTCGCTGACGGGGGCGATCACGTCGGTGGACCCGGCGGACGGCTTCGGGGTGGTGCCGTTCGAACGGCGGCTGGCCGCGCTGCGGGCCGAGTAACCGCGGCCGGACCGGGAGCGGACCGTAACCGAGTGGCTACCGTTCAGTGGCGGGGAGGGCGCGTTCCCACTGCTCCGTGCCCGGCGGCACCGGAGCCGCGCCCTATGCCCTTGGGGTGGAAGTCTGCTCGGTGCGACGTCGGCGTACGGACAGCGCCAGTCCTCCGGCCGTGACCAGCCAGAGGCCGAGAGCGATCCACAGCAGCACCAGGCCGGTGGAGTGCAGCCAGTCGACGCCGGCGGTGTCGGCCGTGGACAGGCAGGCCACGGCGGTCATCCCGAGAGGGAAGACGGTGGCCCAGCGGCGGATGTCGTACGCCGGGCGCGGCCAGCGGGCCTCGGCAGTGAGGAGGACGACGTACCAGGCGAGGTCGAGCACGATCAGGGTCAGGGTCAGCCCCCGCAGCGCAGCGTGCCCGCCTCCCGTCCACAGCGGCAGGGCGAAGAGCCTGGACCCGGCCAGCGCCGAGATCGCCAGCGCACCGCCCGCGATCCACTGGTCGCCCCCGCCCTCGCGGATCTGCCGGAAGTCGAAGCGGAGCAGCGCCTCGGCGTAGAGGAGCAGCCCCAGGGCGAACGCGGCGAGGGCGGTGTTCCCGAGCCAGGCGGCGTCCTCGGCGAGGGAGAGGGTCGCGGCGAGTACGGCGAGGCCCTGCGTGGCCACGCACACGAGGAAGGCCGAGCCGGGCATGCGGCGGTGCCAGCTGCGGACCACGGTGTAGAGCAGCACCGGCCAGATGAGGGCGGCCACCGCGAGCAGCGCGTACGCGAGGCCCGTCCAGCCGTGCTGGGAGCAGCGCACGCCCACCACGGTGGTGGCGGCCACGGCCGTCAGCGCCGGCGGCGTGTCGGCTTCGGAGCGCCAGCGCTGCCGGTTGCCGAACAGGCGGACGAGGAACTCGCCCGCCAGCAGCACCCATCCCAGTCCCGACAGCGCGAACAGCGCGAGGGAGGGGACCTCGTACCCGGTCAGATGGAGTCCGATGGAGAGGATGCAGGTGGCCATGACGGCGGCGCCCGCGGCGGGCGGCAGCTCGGTCCACCACGGGCCGGGACGGTCGCGCATCCTCCCAGCGGAACCCACCGCACCGGGCTCCGCCACCCGAGCCCCGGCCGTTACCCGGCCTTTGCCCACACGTGCGAGTGGCCGGTTCTCGCGGTGACGGGCCGGTGGGGGCTGTGCACGGTGAGGAAGCGGATCTCGAGGGCGGACTGCAAGTAGCCCATTCGGCGCTCCCAGGAGGCCCGTGTGCGGGGAAGGGCCAAGCGCGCGTCGAGCTCGGCCGGAGACGGTCCGGATGCCTGACAGCGAAGGCCAAGCCCTGATCTCACCCGCCGCACATGCCGTCCCATAACCTTGTGCATGAGACGTGAGATGTAGTGGGCGGGTATCCACTTCGAGGAGGCGATGGTGCTCGGTAGAGGCACGCGTGTGCTCGCGGGCGCCGTGATCGTGGCCTGCACGGTGCTCGTCGGCCCCAGCGCACCGAGCGCTGGCCCCTCCGCCCGGTCACTGCCCGCCGATGCCGCCGGGGAGGTCGTACCGAACCGGGTCATGACGTGGAACATCTGCAACCCCTGCGGGGAAGGCAACGTCGACCGGGCAGCGGAGATCGCGACGTACGCGCCCCAGGTCATCGGCCTGCAAGAGGCGTGCGTGCGTGACGTCGAGAGGATCCGGCACTATCTCGAGCGCCTCTACGGGCTGGTCTACCACGTCGAGTACGGGACGGTCCTGCAGAACTGGGGCCGCTGCGGGGGAGTGCCGTGGAACCCGGGGGGCTTCGGCCAGGCGGTGCTCTCGGCGGCACCGATGACCGACCGCGTCACAGCGGAATACCCCGACGGCGGATCCGAAGACCGCGGGTACATGGCAGTGACGACCACGGTGGGCGGCCGGTCCGTCCGGGTCTTCAACACGCACCTTGCCCAACGCCGGCAAGAGGCAGTCCGGGCGGGCCAGGCCGGAGCACTCGCCGCAGTCGTCGCCCGGCACGACCGCGCGATCGTTCTCGGCGACTTCAACGCCGTGCCGGACACCTCCGAGCTCACCCGGATGTGGGCACTGGCCACGGATACGGACCCCCAGTGCCGGCCGTCGTCCACCGGCAACTGCAAGCCGACCACCGACTGGCAGAGCAAGTTCGACTACATCTTCCTGAGGGGCGTCCTCCCGCTCCGGCACCGTGTGAATCCGACACCTTACTCGGACCACCACCTGGTGCACGCCGACCTGGACACCACGTAAGCGGGCAATCCGGCCCGCTCGGCGGGTGAGCGCATCATGGCAACACCCGCCCTCCCCACAGGATGTGGCACTACCATCACATGATGTGAGCAGATGGGGAGGCTCGGGACGCGCGAAATCGCGCGAGGCGGTCAGGGCGTTGCTGCAGAGGATCAACGACACACGCGACCCGACTCCGGCTCTGGAACCGCGGGCGGTGCGCGACGCGCGGAGGCTCGCCCGCGCGAGCGAGCACGAAAGCGACCTGGAGCCGCAGTACTTGCTGGGCTGGTTCCACTGGTTCCGCTGTCAGGCGCTGCCCGCCGGTGCAGGGCAGGCGGATCTGGATGCCGCTGTCGAGGCGCTGACGTTCTGCTTCGTGGTCGGCATGGAGGACCTGCCCGATCCGCTGCTGCCCCGCCTTGCGACCTCGGCAGTGCCGTACGCCCTGCTGGCACTCCACGAGTCGAGTACCTCGCCCCGGCGGGAACTGGTCCGGAACACCGTGGAACTGTGGGAGCGCATCGTGCGCGCCACCCCGCCCCACGCCCCTATTCACGCACGCCGTCTGACCAATCTGGGAGCTGCGCTCAAGCTGAGGTTCGAGCTCGACGGCGCAGCGGGAGATCTCGACGACGCGATCGGCCACCTGCGGGAGGCGGTGCGGAGCGCTCCCGCCGCCGATCCGGAACGCACGGTGGCGTTGTCCAACCTGGGGGCCGCGCTGCAAGCCCGGTACGGACGGACCGGGGCCCCGGCCGACCTCGACGCTGCCGTCGGCCACCTGAGCGAAGCGGTACGAGCCACGCCCGCCGGCCAGGCCAACCGTACGACGATGCTGTCCAACCTGGCAGTGGCCCTGCGAAGCCGATACGAAAGGACGGGAGAGGCAGCCGACCTCGACGCCGCCATCGGCCCTCTGCTCGAGGCCATGCGTGCCACGCCGAGGGACGATGTGCAATGGGAGAGCCGGCTGTCCACCCTGGCCGCCGCGCTCCAGGACCGGTCCTCGCTGCCCGGCAGCTCGGCAGATCTGGACAGCGCCGTCGACATGCTGCACGAGGCCGTACGGACCACGACAGCCCTCCGCTCCGACGGCAGGATTCTCGCCGCCCTGGGCGGCGTGCTGTGGGCCCGGTTCGGACGAGGCGGCGCTCCGGCCGACCTCGACGCCACCGTCGAGGTGATGCAGCAGTCGCTGCGGGCCACTCCCGTCGGCCACCCCCAGCGCGGCCCCCGTCTGTCCAACCTGGGGGCGGCGTTACGGGCCAGGTTCGAGCGAACCGGCAACCTGACCGACCTGAACGGCGCCATCGGCACCATGCACGACGCGGTACGGTCCACACCGGCCGACCACACCGAGCGGGTTGGCTGCCTGTCCAACCTCGGCGACGCGCTGCGGGCCAGGTTCGAGAGAATGGGTGCGCTGACCGACCTCGACGGCGCCATCGACGTCCTGTACGAGGCGGCGCGGGCCGTCCCCTCCGGTTCCGAACGGGCCGGCTACTGCCTGTCGAACCTCGGCAGCGCACTGCGGGTCAGATTCGGCAGGACCGGTGCGACGGCCGATCTCGACGCCTCCGTCGACGCGGCACGCGATGCGGTGCGGGCCACCCCTCGCCGTCACCTCAACCGGGCCGTCCGCCTGTCCAACCTGGCCAGCGCCCTGCACGCCCGCTTCGAGTACGCAGGCGCTTCCACCGATCTGGACGAGGCCGTCGATGCGGGGCGCGAGGCGCTGTACACCACCCCCGGGGACCATCCCAACCGCGCGATGCACCTGTCCAATGCGGGCAACGTGCTGAGAGCCCGGTTCGAAGCGGGTCATGCCCTTGCCGATGCGAACGCCGCCGTCGACCACCTGCGAGAGGCGGTGCGCATCGTCCCCTCCGACCATCCCCACCGCACCCCCATGCTCTCCAGCCTGGCCAATGCCCTGCTCCTGCGGTTCGAGCACACCGGGGCGAAAGCGGACCTGTACGCGGCGGAACTTGCGTGGGCAGAGGCATCCGGGATCGAGAGCGCGGTGCCCTCGTACCGCATCCGCTCGGCATGGGCAGAGGCCGTCGTGCTGGCCGAGTCGGACGCCGGGCGGGTGGCGGAGGCGGCGGAGGCAGCGGAGAGGGCCGTACGGCTGCTGCCCCAGCTGACGCCGCTCCACCTGGAGCAGACCGATCAGCAGCACGTGCTCGGAGGCTTCGCGGGGCTGGTCGCCGACGCCGCCGCGCTGGCCCTCGCCTCGCCCCGGGGGACGGCGAGCGACCGGGCGGCCAGGGCGTTGCGGCTGCTCGAAGCAGGGCGCTCCATCCTGTTCGGTCAGGCGCTGGACGCCCGCAGCGATCTCACCGACCTGAGCAGGCACCACCCGCGGCTCGCCCGCCGGTTCGCCCAGCTCCGGGCCCGGCTCAACCATCTCCCGGACCCCTTCGGCGAAGGACCGTTCCACGGGGAGGGAGACCGGCACCGGCTCGCGGAAGACTTCAACGCAACGCTGGACGAGATCCGCCGTCTCGACGGCTTCGCCTCGTTCGCGCTGCCGCCCACCACCGCGGAACTCCTCGAGGAAGCCTCCCAGGGGCCGGTGGTCGTGTTCAACGTCAGCGACTACCGCAGCGACGCCCTGCTGCTCACGAGCGACGGCATTCACCACCGGGAGCTCCCTGACCTCGCGGCGGCCACGGTGCGGGAACGGGCCGACTCCTTCCGCCAAGCCCAGGACGCGGCCGCGGCCGGCGAGGACGAAGCGCAGCGGAGCCTGGCGCAGAGCGTCATGGTGGAGCACCTGGAGTGGCTCTGGGATGCCGTTGCCGGTCCCGTCCTGGCCGAACTCGACACACTGGCCGGCGCCTACCGCACGTACGGTGACGGGCATGTGCCCCGTGTCTGGTGGGCCCCCGGCGGGCTGCTCGGGTTGCTGCCCCTCCACGCAGCCGGCTACCACACGGAATCCGGCGCACCACAACCCCGTACGGTCATGGACCGGGTGATCTCCTCCTACACCCCCACCGTGCGCGCGCTGCGCCACGCTCGAGAGAACTCCTCCCGGATACGGGCAGAACGTCAGCGCTCCGAACGCGCCTTGATCGTCTGCATGCCCACCACGCCCGGCCTCCCCGACGACGGCCTCCTGGAATTCGCCGCGGCCGAAGCGGCCATGCTCCTTGACCGCCTGCCGCACGCCGTGCTGCTGCAAGAGCCCGAGCCCTCCTCGTCCCCTCCGGCGACCGCGGACACACCGACCAAGGCGAACGTGCTGATGTACCTCTCCGAGTGCGAGTTCGTGCACTTCGCATGCCACGGCGACACCGACGCCTCCGACCCGTCGAAGAGCAGGATGCTGCTCCACGACCACGCCGACGACCCGTTCACCGTCGCCAGCCTGGCTCCCCTCGCCCTGGACCACGCCCAACTGGCCTTCCTTTCCGCCTGCCGCACCGCGGCCATCGACCGAACCGAGCTGCTCGATGAAGCCATCCACCTCACCTCCGCCTTCCAGCTCGCGGGGTTTCCCCATGTGATCGGCACGCTGTGGGAGATCGACGACGAGATCGCCGTCAGCACGGCTGACGCCTTCTACGCCGCATTGAAGACGACGACCGGAACCATGGACCCGAACCGATCTGCAGATGCCCTGCACCGGGCCGTACGCGCAGTGCGTGACGGGCAGGACCTGCCTGCTGGAAGAGACCGGACGAAAACGCCGCTCCTCTGGGCGGCCTACCTCCACGCGGGAGCGTGACCGCGGCGACCGTACCGGTCGACCTCGAAGGCCTGACCGGCACCCTCGGCAGCATCGGGCTCGCCGGCACGCTCTGACGCCCGTTCCCTCAACTCGGCTCCACACGCGCCGTGTTGGGGTCGTGCGGGGCTATGGGCAAGGCCGTTTCGGTCCCGTAGCGTCGGTGCGCGCATGCCGATCACCACGACTGCGGGGGCAGATCATGAGACGGACCGGGTACGGAATCGCGGCCATGGCGCTCGCGGCGCTCTTGGGGGTGACCGGGCTCGGCGCCCCGGCCTCCGCAGACGCCGGGAGCGGTACCGAGCGCGCGGCCGGGAGCGGTACCGAGCGCGCGGCGCCCTCCCGGCCCGCGTACCGCGTCGCCTTGCGCGCGGACGCCACCGGCACCCGCTGGACCGGCCGCGAGACGGTGACCTTCGGCAACCGGTCCGGCAAGCCGCTGCGCGAGGTCTACGTCCGCCTGTGGGGCAACGCCACCGACGGCTGCGGCACGCCGCAGGCGCCCTCCCCGGTCCGGATCAGCCGGGTGACCGGAGGCGTGCACGGTGCCTCGTCGGTCGGGTGCAGCGCGGTGCGGATCAAGCTGCCCGTCCCGCTGCGGCCCGGGGGCCGGGCCACGGTCGGCTTCGACGTCTCGATCACCGTCCCCGACCGGATGCACCGCTTCGGGCGGGACGGTGCCCACCGCTACCTCGGCAACGCCCTCCCGGTGCTGGCCGTCCGGGACGCGCGGGGCTGGCACCTGGACCCCCAGCTCGACCGGGGCGAGAGCTACTACGCGCTGGCCTCCGACTTCCGGGTCACCCTCGACCACCCGGCCGCGCTGAAGGTCCCGGCCACCGGCGTCACCACCACCCGGCCGGGCACCCGCGGCCGCACCGTCACCACCAGCGTCGCCCGCCAGGTGCGGGACTTCGCGTGGGCGGCGGGCCCGTTCCGCAGCGGTGTCGCGACCTCGCCGGGCGGCGTCAAGGTGCGCTCCTACTGGACGGCCGGCACCCCGGACGCCTGGGTGTCGGCCGCCCGCGCCGAAGCGGTCCGCGGCATCGACGAGCTCGGCAGACGGTTCGGCCGCTATCCCTACGGCGAGATCGACGCGATCATCAGTGACGGGTTCGCGCCCATCGGCAGCATGGAGTTCCCCGGTCTGGTCCTGGTCTGGCCGGACGAGACCGGCGGCGGAATGCTGCACGAGCTGGCCCACCAGTGGTGGTACGGCATCGTCGGCAACGACCAGTACGCCTCGCCGTGGCTGGACGAGGCGTTCGCCACCTACGCCGCCGCCCTCCTCGTCGGAGACAACGGCGAATCGTGCGCGGAGTCCGTCGTCTGGGAGGACGACACCCAGGCGGTCACCAACTCCATGGGCTACTGGGCGGCCTACGGCCGCGGCTGGACCCGTTTCGTCTACGTCAACGGCGCGTGCGCGCTGCACGACCTGGAGAGGGTCCTGGGCGGCCCGGCGATGGCCGCCGTGCTGAAGCGCTACGTACGCGACCACTGGTACGGCGTCTCGACGACCACCGCCTTCCAGCGTGCGGCGCAGGCGGCGACGCCCACCGACCTCACGTCGTTCTGGCGCGAGCACCGCATTCGCACGGGAACGGGCTCGTGACGCGGACCCGCGCGAAACGCTCCTGACGGGAGGCCCGGTGGTCTCAGGCCGTGGCGGTCGCTGCGGCCTCGGGGGATTCCGGGGCCTCGGGGGTCTCGTCGAGGGCCGTGGTCGCGGCTTCGGCCTCAGGGCGGGGGATGCGGTGCAGCCCCCTGCGGTCGTAGAGGCGGGCGACGGCGAAGCCGAAGAGCAGCGCGGCGACCAGGGCGACACCCATCGCCGTCCACGCCCGGGTCAGGCCCGCGTCGGCCTGGGCTCCGTAGTAGAGCAGGGAGCGCAGCCCCTCGGTGATCTGGCGCAGCGGCTCGAACTCGGCGAGGGCGCGGAAGAATCCGGGCAGCGCCTGGACGGGCACGGTGGCGCCGGAGGAGGGGACGGCCATCGCGATGAAGACGATGGTGGCCATCAGCATGCCGGGGGTGCCGAAGGCGGCGAACAGGGCCAGGCTGCCGATGCCGACGACCGCGATGGTGGCGACCGAGTAGAGCCACAGCAGGCCGAGGTGGGAGGCGTCCATGTCGAGGATGCCGACCGTGGCGACCTCGACCAGGGTGCCCATGACCAGCGACAGGCCGAGCATGAGCGCCGTGCCGATGGCCAGGGTGCGGACGCGGCTGGTGTGCTGGACGGGTTCGCGCTTGCGGAAGGGGCCGAAATCGGTGTGCACGTAGCCGAGCGCGGTGTCGACCTGGGAATTGACCACGTTGGCGCCGAGCATGCCGCAGACGACCAGGACCAGCGCGTAGTAGAAGGCGCTCAGGCCCATGGCGCTGCGGGAGCCCACGGGGTGGCCGTCGGCGACGTTCACGGTCACCGGGTCGGCCAGCTGGAGCTGGGCTGCCGTCGGGAGCGGGGTCTTCCGGGAGCCTGCCTGCTTGAGGAGCTCCCGGCCGAGCTGGGCGGAGGCGGCGTGGGCGGCCTTCTGGGCGGCCTGGGAGGACATGGAGGAGCCGATGCTGCCGGCGGCCTGGTTGGTCAGCACGGTCAGGGTCGGCGGGGCGGCCTTGCCCCGGGGTGCGGGCTGCGGGGCGGTGAGCCCGGTCACCGTGGTGGAGAAGTCCTCGGGGATGACGAGGGCGCCGAAGACCTTGCCCTGGCCCAGCCGCTTGTCGGCCTCCTCGCGGCTCACGACCTGCCAGTCGATGCTCTTGTTGTCCTTGGCGGCCTTCTGGATCCCCGAGACGACCTGCTCGCCCAGGTTGATGCGGCGGCCGTTGGCGTCGGCGCCGCTGTCGGTGTTGACCAGGGCCACGGGCAGGTCGCGCAGGTTGCCCTTGGGGTTGACGTTGCCGCCGACGTAGAGCAGGGCGAACAGCATCGAGACCACTGCGGCGATCAGTCCCGTTCCGATCCACAGCTGGGGTCGGCGGAGCACGGAGGGGGGCGTGGGATGAGGCATCGATTCTCCGGTGCGGCTGCGTTTCCGTAGTTGGATACTTATGGTATCCAGCTACTGGATAGTGGCAGTATCTTGTTGTGGTGTCCAATCGCCGATGACGGATACCGGACCGCGTGACCAGCAGGGAAGCCGTATGAAGATCTCGGAGCTCAGCCGGCGGACCGGCGTGCCGGTCGCCAGCATCAAGTACTTCCTGCGGCAGGGCCTGATGCCGGCAGGGCGGGCGACCGCCGCGACCCTGGCCGAGTACGGCGAGGAGCACGCGCAGCGGCTGCGGCTGATCAAGGCACTGACCACGCTCGGCGGCCTGTCCATCGCCGCCACCCGTGACGTGCTCGGGGCCGTCGACCAGGCCCGCAGCTCCGAGGGCGCGCTCGGAGCGGTCAGCTACGCCCTGCCCGTGCCGGTGGCGGCACAGCCGGCGGCGGGCGACGAGGAGGAAGCCGGGGCCGACGCGACCGCCGGGGCCGAGGTGGCGGAGCTGCTCGCGGCCCTGGACTGGCAGGCGCCCGGCACGTCACCGCACGTGAAGGGGCTGACGGCGGCGCTCAAGGAGCTGCGGCGGCTGGACGCGCAGTACGCCCCGGGCGAGCTCGCCGCCTACGCGAGGCTGGCCGAGTCGGTGGCCCGGCTGGACCTCGAGCGCGCGGCCGGCCTCGACGACCCGGTGGCTCTGGCCGAGCGGGCGGTCATCGTCTTCGCGATCTGCGCCCCGGTCTTCGAGCTGCTGCGGCGCCTCGCCCAGGAGGACCAGGTCCGGCGCCGGGTCGCGGGCGGCAGCGCCGAGCCCGGAGCGCCCCGGTAGCACTCACGCGTGTCCGGCCGCCGGCCGCGTGGCCTGACCCGGTCGGGCGTTCGAGACTTCGGGCGTTCCTGCCGATGTCAGGTCGAGGCCGTCCGTAAACGGTTGGCCCTCATCCTGTGCGCGGTGGCAGGGTCCACGGAGCCGTTCCGCCTGCCGGAGGAGCCAACTGACCGCGCTCGACCCGTCGGAGAGGCAGCAGCAGTGACCGTCACCGCGTCGTACGGCCCACGGTGGCCGGCTTGTCCGCGGTCGCGCCGTCCAGACTGCCCGCCGCCGGTGACGCGATCTCCGCGAAGATCGGCCAGTGGAGGGAACGCTGGGGGCAGATCACGCACCGGCCGATCCCGTTCGCCCCCGTGGTCGACGGCGACGTTCTGCCGGCCACCCCCTGGCAGGCGCTGGCCGAAGGCGCCGGCCGGGACGTCGAGCTCCTCGCCGGCCACGTCCGCGACGAGCACCGGCTGTTCAGCCTCATCGACGGCGTGCTCGGTCAGGTGACGCAGGAGCAGGCCGACACCGCCCTGCGCATCCTCGCCCCGGGCCCGGACGGCCGCTGATCGGCGACCCCCCTTCCCCGGAGGCGGAAACACTGTCCGCGCAGATCCGCGCCGCGTGGACGGCGTTCGCCGCCCACGGCGACCCGGGCCGGCCTGCGTACGACGCCGAGCGGCGCCTCGTACAGCTCTTCGACAGGCAACCGACCGTCACCGTCTATCCGGAGGAGGCCTCCCGGCTCCTGTGGCAGAACCACACCTTCCCGGCACTCCCGCTGGTCGGCCGGTGAGCATCGCTGCCCGCACGCGGGCGGTCAGTGGGCGAACAGCGGTGACACGGCGGCCTCCGAGCTGACGTTCCAGTACGTCACGCGGGCCTTGTCGTCCACGTACACGCCGCCCTTCGGCATCTCCAGGAGCACACCCTCGCCCGTGCTGTCGTCGGGGCTCTGACCGTGCGGCGCGAGCGCCATGTCCTTCACGAGCGTGCTGACTTCTTTGTTGCTCTGGCGCAGGAGCAGACCGGCGTACGCCTCCTTGCCGGGGGCGAGGGTCACCTCCGTCTGCGGCTTGGATTTCTTGAAGACGCCCACGAGCCGGCCCTGGCCGTCTTCCAGCCGGAGTACCGGGTGGGTCCGCAGCTTGCACGGCTTGGTGCTGGTGTTGGTGACGGTCAGCAGGAGCTTCGTGTCGTCCTTGGTGGGTGGCACGGCCCACTCCACCTTGACTTCGGTGTATTCGCCGGGGCAGTTGCCGTCGATGCCCGTGGGGTCGCCCTCGGCCTCGCCCGGACGGCCGGGCGCGGAGGAGGCCGCGGAGGGCTTGGCGGCGGACGGCGCGGAGGCCGAGGGGGCTGCCGGTGCGGATGCGGAGCCGGAAGGCGCTGCGGAAGGGGAGGTGGCGGACTTCGGCGGCGTGCCGCCGGCCTTGTCGTCGCTCGGCGCGCAGGCCGTGGCGGCCAGCAGCGCGGCGAGGCCAAGGGCGCCGAGCGTCCGGGCGTGGGTGGTCTTGCGGAAAGTGCGCATCACGAGCCCCCGTGGCGTGCTGACGTGCTGGGATTGGTCTGGACAGGATGCCCGCCGTGCCGTCGGATTCACGCGCCCCGCAACGACCGTTACAGCTCTTGCATGCGGTGGTGACGGTTCCGTGGTGAAGGGCGGTGTCAGGCCGGCGGACGACGGGGGCAGGGCCGAACGGGACCCGGACACGCGTGCGGCCCGCCGCCGGTCGGGCGTGAGCGGGATGAACTGCTCCCGGGCGTGGAAGGAGCCTGCCAGGATTGCGAGCAGCCGCTGTACCTCGCTGCAAGGAGGACGAGTTGACGGATCTCGATGCCCAGGGGGCCAAGCTACCGCCGACCTACCCGCCGAAGACGCCGCCGCCGCAGAAGAAGCCGGTCGAGGCCCCGCGGCCCCAGCCGGCGGCGAAGCCCGTGAAGGAGGTGGCGGCACGGCAGCCGCGCGTGATCGTGCGGAACCGGCGCACGGCTGCGCTCACGTTCCGGTCCGACGAGTGGGCGGCGAAGAAGGCTGCCCGTCAAACCCTGGAGACCGTACGCGGTTGGGGATATCCGGCACTGGACGAGAGCGACCTCGAAGCGGCCGTGCTGCGGTTGGTGACGGCCGCTGTGGCGGACGGCGGGAAGCGGCTCAGCGTGCACCTCGGCGACCAGGACGAGAAGGTTCTCGTCGCCGTGCTCAGCCATGTGGCCGGGACGCCGGACGATGCCGTGCTCGGCGAGGTCGCGGTGCTGGCCACGGTCGACTCGGTCGGGACGGACACGGGGCCGGACGGACGGCGGCTGTGGGCCGTCCTGAACACCGCGCCGCGGCGCCGGCGGGCCGGGAAGACAGCGGCCTGAAAGCCGGGAAGACCGCTGCCCGCCTCCCCAGGGCCGGCCGTTGCCCGTCCCGGGCCCGGTCCGCCCGCGTCGCTCAGGCGGTGGCGATGCCCACCTTCTGGTACGCCTGGTCGATCGCCGCGTGCGCGGCGGCCCGCAGCGCAGCGTCCCCGGAGAGGTACGTGCTGGTGACGTCCCGCAGCGCCCGGTGGATGTCCGTGAATCCCGAATCCTTCAGCAGTCGCACCATGGCGAGATAGATCAGCAGTGCCCACTCTTCGACCTTGAGGACCGGCCCGCCGGCCGAGTCGACCGAGGTGAGCAAGTGGAACATCGCCTTGTTGTGGATGTTGCTGTTGGTGTGGACCCCGCCGTTGTCGCGCGTCGTGTGCAGGTAGTCGCGCATGTGGTCGGGATCGCCGGTCCGGGTGGGATCGCTCAGGTCGCGCAGCGGCAGACCGTTGCCGCCCAGCCCGGCCCCGAGCTCCCAGTTCCAGGTGCCCACGTCGTTGCGGTCCGACGCCTCGTACCAGTTGGCGATGATGATGCCCATCGTATCCGCCAGCGACTCGTTCAGGGCGCCGGACTGGTCCTCGTAGATCAGGTCGCTGGAGGTTTCGATCACCCCGTGGGTCATCTCGTGTGCGATGACGGTGAGATAGCGCGCCAGGCTGACCAGCCGTGCCCCGTCGGACACCTGGCCGTACCACATCCGCTTGTTGAACCATACGGCGTTGAACCACTCCGGCCCCGGGCCGTGCAAGCGGTACGTGCAGTTGACCAGGGAGACCAGGTCCATATCGGCGTCGTCGATGCCGTTCCGGTGGAGCTGGTCGCGGTAGAACTTCTCCACCCTCTCGGCGTTGACGTGCGCCGAGACCCCCGCGCGGTGGCCGGTGCCGAAGTCCGCCTGCGGCGAGCCGATCGCCGAGGTCGGCAGCCGGGCGGTGTCGATGTCGGCGAAGCGCAGGTCGTAGGTGGCGATCTGGCGCCACTTGTTGTGGAGGAGGAAGGAGCCGTCCTGCCGGCTGCCCTGGAACTGGTGACGGGCACTGACCTCGTCCTCGCCCTCCAGCCGGGTGGGCACGACGATCGTGGGAGCCATCCCGTACGACTTGAGGATCTCGCCGGAGTACGCGTCGACGAGGTACCCGGTGATCGGGAAGGCGTCACGCGGCGAAGCACCGAGGCCATGGCCGCGCTGGCCTTCCTCGCGGCGGTTCTCCGGCAGTTGGGCCGGAACTTCGCGCAGGTGCCAGGCCAGGTGCCATCGGCCGTCCCGGTTGACGTACGCCAAGGTCGCCGGCGGCAGCTCCTCGGCGCTGACCGTGCTCCCGGTCGCCGTCTTGACGCGCTCCAGGGCCTCCCTGCCCGACAGTTCCGGCACGGAGCCGACGCCCGTCACCTCGCCGAGCTTGCCGTCCATCGAGACCAACCGCTGGTTCTCGTCGATCTCGACCAGCACCTCGGCGCCGAACACGGGGATGTCCCTTTGTGTCTGCTCGAAGCGGACCAGAGTGGTGCCCGTGCCGGCCTGGTGGCGCTCCGTGCTCAGGGCGAGATCGGGCACCCGGTCGGGCCGGTCCTCGCGAACTGCCTCACGCAGCGCCGGGGCCTGCTCCTGAGCGAGCTTCTCGGCCAGGTAGAACCGTGCGGCGGACTCGGCCGAGTTGAAGGCCCGGCGCCCAGCGCCCTCCGGGTCGCCCACCCCGCGCACGGACTCGGGCCCTCGGGGCACGCCCTCCGCCAGCGGGTCGTCGGTGAAGTGATAGCGGAATGTTTCCAGTTGTGACATGGCTGTCCACACGACCCCTCATTGCGTCCCCCTCATCACGCCCCCTCGGTGCGTCGTCCTCGCGCATGCTGCCCCGCCCCTTCGTCGCGCGCGTCGTGCGCGCCCCCTTCAAACGTCACACCAGGTGACACCGGCGGCAACCGGACGGCTCGCACCGACGTGCACCCGTAGGACACCCGTATCGGACACCCGTATTCGCTTCAACTGTGCGAGGTTCAACGGCATCCCCTTACGCCCCGGGATGCGCGGACGCAACCGCAGGACGAGGATGGAGGGGTCGGGAGCCCGTTCTCGGAGCAGCGTGCCCGGCCGTTCGCCGGGCGTGTGGCCGTCGGCCCCCGGGCTTCCGGGTCAACGGAGGATCGAGATGCCCGTGCTCTTCTTCGACATCGGGGCGACCCTGGCGGATGCCCGCTTCGAGGCCGACGACTCGCTGACGCTCCTGCCCCGGCCGCGGGTCATGGCCGTGCTCGACTCTCTTGGTGAGGTCCCCAAGGGCATCATCTCCAACCCCGGAACCCACGAAGGCGCCGCCGCGGTGGCCGCGGCGGCTCTGCACGCGGCCTTTCCCGGCCGTTTCACGGACGACGGTCTCGTGCACTGGGGTCCGAAGAACAGCCGGAGGCTCTTCGACGAGGCGATCGCGAGCGCGGCGGGCGTGCAGTCCGCGGCGCCCGGCGAATGCGTCTTCGTGGGCGAGGACCCACAGGAGCGCGCGTTCGCCCGGGAAGCGGGGATGCGTACCGCGGCCCACCCCGTGTTCGTCCTCGCGGCCGTGGAGAACCGTCCCGTCTTCTGGGCGCGCATCGGGCTGCCGGAAGGCCGGGAACTGCCCGACCTGGCGGTGGTCGCGGACGAGGCCGAGGTCGTTCCGGTGCACGTCGCCTCCGAGCGGCTCGGGGGGGGGGGGGGGGGGAGGAAGGGGGGGGGGGGGGGGGGGCGAAGGCGGGGGGGGGGGGGGGGGGGGGGGGGGGGGGGGGGGGGGGGGGGGGTTTCTTTCTCCTCGCCACCTAC
>NZ_JBVJWO010000006.1:208459-243577 GCF_055602345.1 Streptomyces sp. NPDC037401 | reverse complement strand
GGCAGCATGGTGCTACAAGGAGGAGAAAACCTCCCGAGCTGGATGGCGTCCCCCACCCCCCCCCCCCCTCCCCTCTCCCCCCCCCCCCCCCCGCCTCTCCCCCCCCCCCCCCCCCCCCCCCCCGGCGCCGAAGCGCTTCAACGCGCCGGGTTCACCGTGGACTTGCGGGGACAGGTGGAGGACAGGGCGGCCTTCCTCATCCGCGACAACCGTCCGCTCCCGGTCATCGAGGCGTTCACGGGTGCTCCGTCCGCGTCCCGATCGGGGGACGAAACGGAGCAGCGCGCCACGGCCGTCTTCGGTTTCGTCACTGACGAACTGGCGGCAGCGGCGGCTCCGCCGGCCGCTTCGCTGGGGCCCGCGCCCGGCGGTGTCTATCTCGCCGCGCCGGCCGGCGCCCCGGTCGAGGAGGTGCACCTGCCAGGAGCGAAACCGGGACATACCGAACGGCTGCTGCCGGACCCGGCGCTCCTCGCCCGTCGCGCAGAAGCCCTGCCCGAAGGCCTCACCGCTGCGCTCGGCGACGGCCTCCCCTCGCCGGAGACCCTCGCCGCGGTCCGTGCGGCCGTGACCGCCGAGGTGCTGCACGGGCACGTGGCGCGCATCTCCGGCATCGAGCCGCTGGTGGACGGCGGACCACTGAAGGTCCGCAGCCGGGACGCGTCGGCCGAGGACAACGAGCGCGTCGTCGAGGCGCTGGCGCGCCGGTTCGAGGACCTCGGGCTGACCGTCCGGCTGCACCCGTTCCGGTGGCGCGGCCACCGCCTGCTGAACGTGGAGGCCGAGCACCACGTCGCGGGCGCGGACTCCACCGTACTCATCACCGCACACCTGGACTCCACCGCGGCGAACGGCGACTTCGTCGACGCTGACGGCGAGCCGCGCTCCTACGATCCGGCCGTGGACCCCGCGCCGGGCGCCGACGACGACGGCAGCGGCACGGCAGCCGTCATGGCCGCGGCCGAGTGTCTGAGCGGGCTGCTCGAGAACGGCGGTACGCCGACCCGCAGCGTGCGCTTCGTGCTGTTCAACGCCGAGGAACAGGGGCTGGTCGGCAGCAAGTTCTACGCACGGGCCGCCGCTGCGGCAGGGGACAGCATCGCCGGCGTCTTCCAGATGGACATGATCGCCGGCCGGCAGGACGGGAGGACGCCCGTCGTCGAGATCCACGCCGGCTCCCTGGTGCCGGGCCCGGTCGTGAGCGCGTCCGACGCGCTGGGCGGCCGTGTCGCCCGTACCGTGCCCGTCATCGACCCCGGGGTGACGGTCCAGCAGCTCACCGGCCTGGACGACCCGGCGGTGGGGCGCAGCGACCACGCGAGCTTCCACGAGCGCGGTTGGGCCGCCGTCGCCGTCTCCGAGGACCTCTTCTCCACGCCCGACGGAGACCCCGGCACCGGCACACGGCAGTACCACACCCCGGGCGACACGCTCCTCGACGAGGACCACAACACGGAGTTCGCGGCGACCGTCGCACGTTCCGTCACGGCGGCCGCCCTGACGTTCGCCGGTCTGTGACACCGGTGACAGCACGGGACGGCCCCGCTCAGACCTGCGTCTTGCCGTCGGCGGCGGAGGGGTTCATGGACTCGAAGTGGAAGGCGTTGATGTAGCAGTCGCGCGGCTGCCGGATCGCGAAGGTGATGCAGTCGATCACCGACTGCGCCGCGAGCGGGTCCTGGGCTCCGCGCGGTGTGGCGTCCCACTCCGGGGAGAGCGGATCGCGGCTGCTGTCGAAGTCCGGCGGGAAGAGGGAGATCACCCGGACGCCTTGGGGACGGAGACGGCGCGAGAGTGCTTCGGTGAAGCCCCTCTGCCCGTGTTTGGCCGCGAAGTAGGCCTCGTGTGCCACGGGGTGATGGGCCCCGGGAACGCCGCAGACGGAGACCATCGTGACCACGTCGGGTCGGTCCGAGGCGAGGAGCAGCGGCAGGAGGTTCTTCGTCACGAGGATGGTGCCGGTGCTGCCCGAGGCGAGCGTGTCCGCCACGTCCTCGTCGGAGACCGAGAGGAGGTCGGGGCCTTCCAGCCAGCGGGCGCCGTTGTTCACGAGGACGTCGACACGGTCGGTGCGGCGGCCGACGGCGGTGGCGAACTCACGGATCGAGGCCGGGTCGGCCAGGTCACACGCGAAGGCGTGCACGCGGTCGTGGCCGCGGTCGCGGATCTCGCTGCGGGTCCGTTCGGCCGCTTCCAGGCTGCGTGCGGCGAGGAACAGTTCGGCGCCGAGGCCGGCGAAGTGGTGGGCGAGCGCGCGGCCGAAGTCGCGGCCCGCTCCGGTGATGACCACGCGGCGGTCGTTGAGGCTCATGCGGTTCCTTCGATCAGGTGAGCCGATGACGCCGACGCCTCCAGCACGGCGCGCCACCCGGACGGGCGTCGGTGGGTACTCTCTGGATCACGGCCTGACTTTACGATCTTGCTCCTTGTCTTGACCAGGCAATTCGGGATCGTCGTCGACGCCGACAGCGATGTGAGGCGCTGCCGAGCGTCGAACACGGAGCACGACGAGCGGCTTCGTGCCCTGACATCTAGGAGGTGCACCTCAGCGGGGCGAGGACGGCGGGGGAGAGGACGTAACTGCCGGAGCGGCGGCCGTCCGCGGGGTGGGCGGGGTAGGAGACCACCAGGGCCCGCCCGTGGCTGCTGCTGCCGCCGTACTGGGGCGTGAGGCGGGTGTACGCGCGGGTGCGGAGGTCGGCTCCCCAGGTCGCGACGGGGTCCGTCCAGGTGACCACGTCGCCCGCGATGCGCACCCAGTCGATGCTCTGTCCCCGTACCACCACGGTCGGCGCGGCCCAACCCGGCCGCCAGGCGTAGAGCAGGCGGCGGTCCGCCGACGTCCAGGCCCAGGTCGTGCCGTCCCCGGCCACCGCCGGGGAGCCGGCGGCCGCCGACAGCGCGGCGGGCAGCCGCACCGGGCGCCCGTCGAGGTCCGCCCCGGTCAGCTTCGTCGGCGTGTCGACGGCGAAGGCCTCGGGCCACACCACCGTTTCCCCGGCGAAGAACGACGGTGCCATGTGCCCCGTACGGATGATCCGGTCGGTCCCGGACGCCAGGTCGTAGAGGTGCACCTGGCGCTTGATGTCGGTCAGCCGTTGCTGACGGCTGCCCTTGCCGGGGGCGGCGGACTGCACCCACGTCACCCGGCCCCGGTGCACCGACGGGTACAGGAAGGGACCGGGGACCGGCGCCCCGTCGGGACCGGTGGCGCTGTAACCGATCCGGTGCGGCACACCTCCGGATGCGGAGTCCCAGGCGTACAGGTTCCAGGCAGAGGCGATGTCGTTGGAGCGCAGCACGCTGAACACCAGCCGGCGGCCGTCGAAGTCGGCGAGCCCGAAACCGCCCCGGTCGGGGCTCGGGGCGGTGTGCACGGTGGTGCGCCGCGTGCCGCGGTCCTGCAGCCAGACCAGCGCGGGGGCGGCTCCCGCGCGCCGGACTACCGCGAACAGCGACGAGCCGTCGGGGGCGACCGCGACCGGGTCGAGCGTCTCGCCGGGGACGGCAGTGACGGCGCCGGAGGCCTGGGCGCGGCGCCAGCTGTCGGGCAGCGGGGTCTGGCAGAAGGCCGCGGGTCCGGCAGCGGACCGCGGGGCGGATCCCGTGGCAGAGCTCGTGGGGCCAGGGCCAGGGCCAGGGGCGGTTGAGGCAGGAGGGCCTGCTGCCGCGTCCGGTCGGCGGGGCGCCGACGAACACCCGAGGGTGCTCGCCAGCGCCACGCCGAGCAGCGCGGTCAGCAGCCTCCTACCACTCGTAGCCACGCCCGCCCATGATCGTCACCAGGGTGTCGATCGGCATGCCGGAGCGCGGTGGCACGGAGGACCAGACGGAGGTCGCCGAGTCCAGGTAGGCCGCCCAGTCGCCTTCGTACCCCTGGAAGGTGAACCAGTGGTACAGCGTGGTCGTGCTGTTGGGGTGGCCCACGAGGTGGGGGCCGTTGTGAACCTCCATCGAGTTGCCCACGACCGGCGTGTTGTACCAGGCCGTGTCGGTCATCAGCCGGTTCTTGAAGGTCGCCTTGTCGCTCGCCGAGGGGGTGTACGGCAGGTTTACGCGCACGTACTTGAAGGAGTCGCCGGCCTGCTCGTCCAGCAGCCGGGTCATGATGTCGACGCCGGTGCCGCCGTTGTTGGGGGAGATGCCGATCCGGCTGGCGTAGTAGCCCTGGTTGTGCGCCCAGTTGCCGCGCATGCCCATGGCCGTCACCAGCGTCGCGGGGCCGCAGTAGTTGCTGTACCACTGGGCCTGGTGGGTGTTGGCCAGCATGTACGACCAGGGCAGGTCGAACGTGCTGCGGGCCGGGCGCGCGGCGAGGAACGCCTGCTTGGCGCGGGTCTCGGCGGCGCTGGGCTTCCACGAACCCCAGCCGTCCTTGGAGCGGTCGTACGGGCGGTCCGCCGCGGCCTTGGCCGCGCCGACCTCGCGGGCGGAGAGCGTGCCCGGTGCGCCGGCGGACAGCGGACCGAAGGAACCGGCCGCCTGCGACGGGCCGGTGGCGGCGGTGGTGGCCGTGCCGCCGGAGCCGTTCGCGGCCGAGGCGGCCTGCGGAGCGACCAGCCCGCCCAGCAGGAGCGCGGCCAGGGCCGCGGTGGTACTCGTGCGTACGGAGTGCCTCATGGGTTCTCCACGTGATCGATGACGAAGTACTCGATGACGACGTGCTCGGGGACGACGTGCTCGGACACGCTGTACGAAAGACCGGGCGCACACGGACGGCGTGCCCGAGGACGCATGCGCTGTACGACGGCGCCGCCGCCCCCGTTCCGGGTGGTCACCCCGGTCCGCGGCGGCCCCGTCGGAAGCGACACTCGTCGGCCGCACGGTTGTTGCGCTGCCCTCTTCCGGGCCCGAAACAATCCCGGACAGCCGCGCGGCACGGCAGGATCCGCCTGCCCGCCGCCGACCTCTGCCGACGGTCAGCGGCGCGAGGGGGGCTCCGCGGGACACGTGCCGCGGTACGGGAGTTCCGGAATGAGACTGCGCCACCTGGCCCGGTCGAGACCGCCGCCGTGCCGTGTGCACACGGCCGCCGCCACCTCCTCCGTACCGGTCCGGTGGACCAGCGGCGCGGTGCGCCGCCCCTGGGAGATCACGGCGCCGCCGTCCGGGGTGAAGGAGAGCCGGGAAACCGGGTCGCCGGTGCCGGGGAGCGGGCCGCCGAGCGGCGTGCGCGAGGGGATGTCCCAGAGGCGTACCGCGCCCGTCGCGTCCCCGGTCGCGAGCATGCTGCCGTCCGGCGAGAAGGCCGCGGTCGTGAACCAGTGCGGGGTCCCGTCCGTGCTGTGCGGACCGCCGTCGAGGACGGCGGGGGCGCCGACCGGCGCGTCGGCCCAGAGCGTGACGCGGCCGCCGTCGTCGGCCAGGGCGAGATGCCGGCCGTCACGGCTGAAGGCGGCCGCGAACGCCGATCCGAGTACGCCTGTCGCCTTGTCCACGCGCTCACCGGGCAAGGCGACGACAGCACCGTCCGACAGCGCGAGCATGCCGCCGTCGGGCCGGACGGCGATCGCTTGCGAGCCGGTCGGCAGCGGGGTGACCAGTCGGGACGCGGTGAGGTTGCACAGGAGGGCGGACTCGTCGGTGCATATCCCGTACACCACCGGCTTCCCGTCGCGCAGCACCGGCGCGAGGGCCGTGACGGTGGGCCGGCGGAACGCCCCCGATGGCGGCTCCCACCGTGGCACGGGCAGATCGGGCAGCGCTCTCCTGCCTTGTACGTCCCACACTTTGACGGTCTCTCGGGAGTCCTGCACGAGTGCAGGTCCGTAGGCGAAGAGGCGGCCGTCGGGGCTGAACGCACCCAGCGCCGGGGTGGTATCCGGGCCCGCGGCCGGATTCGGGAGCGCGGGCAGTCTGACGGCGGGCCGGGCAGGCCGGGCGGACGCGGCGAGCGGGTCGCCGGGGCCGCCGGTGCCTGCCGTTCCGGGGTACAGCTCGGGCACGATCGCGTCGCCGTCCCGCCGCAGGACGATGGTGACGGAGCCGTCCGGTGACGGGTGGACGGCGTCGGCGCCCGCCGCGGACCAGCGGACGTCGTGCAGCGGGCCGAGCCGCAGCGCGGCCACGCGGTGCTGGTCGCTGTGCACGAACCGCAGTACCCCGGCGCGGTCGTCTATGCGGACGTCTGTGGGCCGGTCGTGGCGCAGGCCCTGGTAGAAGGCCAGGGGGTTGGGGCGGTCGTCGGCGGTGCGCCACACGCGTGCGGCGTACGGCGTCACGGCCGCCAGGAGCGTGCCGTCCCGGTTGAAGGAGAGGCCGGTCACCCCGGATGCCGGGAGCATCCGGGTGGGCCGGCGACCGGGGCTCGTGGCCGAAAGGAGGATGCCGGTGTCCAGCCGGACCGCCAGCCAGGCGCCGTCGGGGCTGAGACGCAGTGCGTCCGAGCCGCATGCGCGCGCCGGGACCCGCGACGCGGCTGTCCCGTCGACCGCGATCCTGCGCCGCCCCGGCACGTCCCAGACCTCGATGCTTCGCCTTCCGCACAGCGCGGCCCGGCGGCCGTCCGCGCTGAGTGCCACGCCCGTGAAGACCCCGGCCGCGGGCACGACGAACAGCGGCCGGTGGCCGATGACGTCCCAGAGCTGTACGGTCCCGGGGACGGCCACTGCCAGCACCCGGCTGCCGCCGCCCCACGCGAGGTCGGTCGCCACCGGTGCGCCGCGCAGCACGAGTGAGGCCCCGATTCCGCTCCGCAGGTGCCGCAGCCGCACCTCGGCCCACTGGCGCGTCTTGTTGGCCGGGTCCCCACCCTGGCTGATCGCGGCCACCCGCACGCCGTCCGGACTCGGCCGCACTCGCTCCAACGGATCCGTCGGCGGATTCGTTCGTCGAGAGGGGACCCGGCCCGACGGGGGCAGGAGTCCCGAGGACGGGTAGGGGCGAACCGGGGCGGAGGTGGGCTGGCGGTGGTGAGCCAGTCGGCGGCGCGCACGCAGGTCCCACAACTCGACGCTCTGCCGCCTGCTGACAGTGAGGGTGCGGCCGTCGGGGCTCGCGAACTCGCTCTGCACGAGCCCGTCTCCGGAGCCCACCGTGATGTCGGCCTCGGCCCGGTCGGTGAGAGCGGCGTACAGTCCGGCCCTGGTCTGCGGGGTCTGCGCAAGACGCCATGCCGCGACGTTCAGACGGGCGGCGGTCCCCGGGTCGCCGGCGCGCAGGCCCTCGGCGACGGCGGCCGTGCGCAGCGCGATGGCGATGTCGCGGCGGTCACGCGCCGTCCGTCCGGCCTGCCAGGCCACGGTTGCGGCGAGCAGGGCGAGTACGGCCAGCAAGGCCAGCAGTCCGCGGGTGATGTTGCGGCGCATTGAGGCGTGGTTGCGGGCCCGAGTGCTCGCGGTCAGGAAGTCGGTCTCGACGGGCAGGAGCCGACGGGGGGCGTCGTCCGGGAGAAGCGGAGCGAACGTGGCGAGCAGCGCGGGCGGGGCCAGGGCACCCGCGTGGCGGCCGAGCCGGTCCCATGTTTCGGCTGCCGCGGTCAGCCGGTGGTGCAGACGCAGCTGCTCGCGGCTCGCGTCGACCCAGCCGTGCAGGCGCGGCCAGGAGGTGATCAGCGTCTCGTGGGAGAGTTCGACCGTGGCCTGGTCCAGGGTGACCAGCCGGGACGCTGCGAGTACGTCGAGGACCTGCCGTACGTCATCGCCCGGGCCGAGTTCGTCGCGGCGGGCGGGGCGCCGGGTGTCGGGCAGCCCCTCGTCCCCCGGGCTGACCAGACGCAGCAGGATCCGGCGGGCGATGTCCGCCTGGTCGGCGTCGAGCCGCCCGTACGCCGCCTCGGCGCTGCGGGCAATGGCTCCGTACACGCCGCCGGCGCCCTCGTAGGCCTCCAGGGTCAGGCGGCGGGCCTTGCGGCGGTGCCAGGTCTCCAGAAGGGTGTGCGAGAGCAACGGCAGGGCGGCGGTGTTGCCGTGGACCTCGTCGAGCAGGCGCGCGGTCAGCGTCCGCTCGACCACGAGGGACCGGGCGGCCGCCGGGGCGACGATCGCCAGACGCAGTTCGTCCCTGGTCATGGGCGTCACGGGCAGGCTCGCCGCGCGCACCACTGCCGCCAGGGCGGGGTCGCCGAGACAGTGGGCGTAGAAGTCCGCCCTGACGCCGAGCACCACGCGGAGCCGTGCACCGCTCGTCTGCGTGCCGTACAGCAACTCCTTGATGAAGAGGGTCCGTTCGTCCACGTCGCCGCAGAGCGTGAAGACCTCCTCGAACTGGTCGACGATGAGCCACTTGTCGCCCTGCCCGTCGGCCGGTACGAGGTTCCCGCGGAGCCGCTCCAGCGGGTTCCCGCCCGGGGTGAGCAGCCTGACCGCTGCCGCGCCCTCCGAGTCCCGTAATCGGGGCACGAGTCCGGCTCGCAGGAGCGAGGACTTCCCGCTGCCCGACGGGCCGAAGACGGCCACGACCCGGTGTTCGCGCGTGAGCGTGTCCAGCTCGTCCGTCAACCGGTCGCGGCCGAAGAAGAGGTCCCGGTCGCCGGCCTCGTACCTGGCCAAGCCGAGGTACGGGGCCGGCTCGTCGGCGCGCTGCGCGGCCACGGCGGCCAGCTCGTCCGCCGCCTGCTGCCAGCGAGCCCGCCACTGCTCCGCGTCCCCGCCGCAGGCGGCCGCGTAGGCGAGCACCACGGGCAGCGTGGGCAGTTGCTCGCCGGCCGCGGCCCGCGAAAGCGTTGCCACCGAGTACGCCCCGGCCCGCCGGGCCATCGCCGCGTACGTCGGACCGCCCGCCGCGCGCCGCAGCTCGCGCAGCGCCGCGGCCAGCCCGGCCACCGGACCGCCCGCAGGGTCCAGCGGCTTCTCCTGACGTCCCACGTCCGCCCCCGTCCGCCCCCGTGACGACGGGCCCCGTCGGCCCGCCCCCCGATCACGCACCCAACACGCCGGGCTCCCGCCGCCACAAGGCACGTTCGCGCCGTGTGCGCGCCGGCGCGCGGCCGACGACGACGCGGAGCCCGCCGGGACCTGTCGCTCAGCTGCTCCACCGACGCGGCCGCCAACGCAGCTTGGTGCCGGGCCAGGGCGCCACTGAGGAGCAGTGGCAGGAGCCCTCCCGCTGGCCCGACCCGGGCACTGGAGGTATCCCCACTCCCGTTCCGGAGGCTGCCGCCATGGCTCCGCCGGCCTGCCCCGGCAGAGTGTGAGGGCATGAAGGCAACAGGGAAGTCCTCGCGGGTCCGGCTCGTCACCACTGCTCTGCTCGCCGCCGCCGTCGCGGCCACGGCCCTCGTGCCCGGTGCTTCGGCAGCCCCCCACCCGCCGTCCGCGGACACCACGGCCTCCGCGGACGTCCGACTCACCGCCCGGCAGCTCCAGCGCGAGACGGCCCGCGTGCTTGCGGAGGGCGGGTTCGCCGGCATCACGGTGCGGGTGCGCGACGGCGCCCGCACCGTACACGCCCGGGCGGGCGAGGCCGAGCTGCGCACCGGCCGCCCAGTGCCGCGCGGGGCGGAGTTCAGGATCGCCAGCGTCACCAAGACGTTCGTGGCGACCGTGGTGCTGCAACTCGTCGCCGAGGGCCGCCTGTCGCTGGACGACACCGTCGAGCGCCGGCTGCCGCGTGTGGTGAGAGGTAACGGCAACGACGGCAACCGCATCACCGTCAGGAATCTGCTGCAGCACACCAGCGGCATCCACAACTACGGCCCCGAGGAGGACAGCGGGAACACCGCAGCCGATTTCGAGCGGACGAGGTTCGACCACATCGGCCCCGAGGAGATCGTCGCCGGCGCGGTGCGTCACCAGCCGGACTTCCTGCCCTCGCCGGCCGACGACCCCGAGCCCGCCTGGAACTACTCCAACCCCGGCTACGTCCTCGCCGGGATGATCATCGAAAGGGTCACCGGGCGGCCCTGGGCCGAGGAGGTGCGCGACCGCATCATCCGCCCGCTCGGTCTGACGGGCACCTACGCCCCCGGCGACGACCCGTACCTGAAGCCGCCGCACGCGCACACCTACCACCAGTTCCCCGGCTCGGTCACCTGGACGGACACCACGGCCAGGAACACCTCCTGGGCGGACGCAGCCGCCGCCCTCGTCGGCACCGAACGCGACGTGGACCGCTTCTATACCGCCCTGCTCGGCGGGCGCCTGCTGCCTCCCGCCCAGCTCGCGGAGATGCGCAGGACCGTGCCCGTCGGAGATGCCCTCGAAGCGGGGTTCCCCGGCCTGCGGTACGGACTGGGACTGATGCGGCAACCGCTGACCTGCGGCGGTCACAGCTGGGGCCACGGAGGAGACCTGGAGGGGAGCACGGTGCGCACCGGCGTCACCGCAGACGGGCGCCGTTCGGTCGTCGTCGTCGCCAGTGGCACCGGCGGCTACGGGCAACTCCTCGCGGCCGAGCGGGCCGTCCGCGGCCTCGTGGACCGCGCCCTGTGCGCCGGTGCCGGATGACCGGCGTCAGACGTGCTTCTTGGCGTCGATCTCGGCGATCAGGTCCTCGATGAGGCCCTTGATCTCGTCGCGGATCGGGCGGACGGCCTCGACGCCCTGGCCGGCCGGGTCCTCGAGCTGCCAGTCGAGGTAGGTCTTGCCGGGGAAGTACGGGCAGGCGTCCCCGCAGCCCATGGTGATGATGTAGTCGGACGCCTGGGCCGCCCCGGGGGTCAGCACCTTCGGCTTCTGGTCGGAGATGTCGATGCCGAGCTCGGCCATGGCGGCGACGGCGGAGGGGTTGATCTGCTCGCCGGGCACGGAGCCGGCGGAGCGGACCTCGACGCGGTCGCCGGCGAGGTGGCGCAGGAACCCGGCCGCCATCTGGGAGCGGCCCGCGTTGTGGATGCAGACGAACAGGACGGACGCGGCAGGAGTGGAGGACATTCGTTCTTCCCTGGGGATCGGACAACTGCGGGGACGGGCGGCCGCGGTGGCCAGGCGTTCGTCAGGCACGAGGGGAGCAAGGAGGGCGCATGCACGGCGTTCTGTTCAAGGAGCCATCGAGGTCAGCTCGGACTGGTGTCAGCCTCGACTGATGTGACAGTATCAGCACATGATGACGTCAGTCGACACTGATCCGATCCGGGTTCTGGCCGACCCCCTCAGGCTCCGGATCGTGACCCTCCTCGCCGAGGAAACACTCTGCACCACCCATCTCGTGGAGGAGACGGGCGCGAAGCAGACGAACCTCTCCAACCACCTGAAGGTGCTGCGCGAGGCGGGGATCGTGGAGACGGAGCCGTGCGGACGGTTCACCTACTACCGCCTGCGCCCGGAAGTCATCGAAGGCATCGCCGGCCGGTTCGCCGACCTCGCCCGGACCGCGCGCGCCACCGCCGAGGCGAACCTCAAGCGGTCCTGCCCCTAGCCTTTCGCGCTTTGCCTCACCTGCCCGAGGAGAACCTGCCTTGACCGCCACCGAGCCCGCCGCGAGTGACGCCGAAACGGCCGACGCGGCGCCGCAGCCCGCGCCCGGCGCGACCCCGCCCCGTACCCCGCTGATCGCCCGTGCCGCCGCCGAGCTGGTCGGCACGGCCGCCCTGGTGGCGATCGTCGTCGGCTCCGGCATCCAGGCCACCGAGCTCACCGACGACGTGGCTCTCCAGCTGCTGGCCAATTCCACCGCCACCGTCTTCGGTCTCGGTGTGCTGATCGCCCTGCTCGGCCCGGTCTCCGGGGCCCACTTCAACCCTGCGGTCACCGTGGCCGAGTGGTGGACCGCCCGCCGCGGTGGTGCCGGAGTCTCCACCCGCGAAGTCGCCGTCTACGTGCCCTCCCAGATCGTCGGCGCAATCGCGGGCGCGATCCTGGCGGACGCGATGTTCGGCGAGCCGCTGGTGAAGTGGTCCACGCACGACCGCTCCGCCGGGAACTTGCTGCTGGGCGAGGTCGTGGCGACTGCCGGGCTGATCCTGCTGATCTTCGGACTGGCCCGCACCGACCGCCTGCGTTTCGCCCCCATCGCGGTCGCCTCGTACATCGGCGCCGCGTACTGGTTCACTTCCTCGACCTCCTTCGCCAACCCGGCCGTCACCATCGGCCGCGCCTTCACCGACACCTTCGCCGGCATCGCCCCCGCCTCCGTACCCGCCTTCATCGCCGTGCAGCTGATCGGCGTCGTGGTCGGCCTGGCCCTGGTGGCCGTCATCTTCATGCGCGGCAAGACCGAACAGGGCCTGCCCTCCGCATGACGCAGCGCCGCATGTGCCGCTGTTCAGACGATCAAGGGGCTCCTGCGTTCCAGTAGCACCACGTCCCGCCACGTGCCGTGGTGCCGGCCGATGCGCTCCCGCGTACCGATGATCCGGAACCCCGCGCGCTCGTGGACGGCCAGGCTGGCGGCGTTCTCGGGGAAGATGCCGGACTGGACCGTCCAGATCCCGGCCGCCTCCGTCGAGGTGATCAGCGCGTCCAGCAGGGCGCGGGCGACGCCCTGGCCGCGGGCGGCGGGGTGGACGTACACGGAGTGCTCGACGACACCGGCGTACGCGCAGCGGTCCGATACCGCGCTCGCCGCAACCCAGCCCACCACCGCACCCGCGGCGTCCACGGCGACGAACCGGTGGTCGGGCAACCGGCCCTTGTCGAAGGCCGTCCACTCGGGGGCCCGGGTTTCGAACGTGGCGTTGCCGTCGTCGATCCCGGCCTGGTAGATCGCCAGTACCTGCTCGGCGTGTGCGGCCGTCATCGCCGTGATGACCGCGCCCACGCTCATCGCGCGGAGCCGTTCAGCAGTGCGCCCATGGCGGCGAGGACGGAGGGCTCGATGCGGTAGTAGACCCAGGTTCCGCGCCGCTCGGAGGACAGCAGGCCGGCCTCTTTGAGCTTCTTGAGGTGGTGGGAGACGGTGGGCTGGGAGACGCCGACGTCGGAGATGTCGCAGACGCAAGCCTCGCCGCCCTCGTGCGAGGCGACGGCGGAGAACAGCCGCAGCCGCACCGGGTCGCCCAGGGCCTTGAACATCCTCGCCGCGACCTCGGCCTCGTCGGCGGACATGGGGCGCTCGGTCAGCGGGGGGCAGCAGGGCGCGGTGGCCTCGGGCTCCAGGAGCGGCAGAACTTCGGCATTCGACATGTGTCTATGTTGACACATGTCGAACCAAAGGTGCGGCGGCCACCTGTCTCGCAGCGACTCTGATTTGATGAATGTCTATGTTGACGCCTGTCGAAGCAGGTGTCATGCTGGCGGGCACAAGCCATCGACGGATGTCGAAACAAAAGTCGGGGCAAAAGTCGAAACAAAGAGGAGCCCGTCGTGAACGCGCCCGCCAGCACCGACCTGCCCGTCGTCGTCATCGGGGCCGGCCCGGCCGGTCTCGCGGCCGCCGCCCATCTCCTCGACCGCGCCATCGAACCCCTCGTCCTGGAAGCCGGCCCGCTGGCCGGGGCCGCGGTACGCGAGTGGTCGCACGTGCGGCTGTTCTCCCGCTGGGGCGAGGTCATCGACCCGGCCGCGGAGAAGCTCCTGGCCCCGACCGGCTGGGTCAAGCCGAACGAGGACGCGTACCCCTCCGGCGGGGACTGGGCCGCCCTGTACCTCCAGCCCCTGGCCGACGTCCTCGGCGAGCAGGTCCGCTACGACGCCCGCGTCACCGGGGTCTCCCGCGCCGGCCGCGACCGCATCGTCGACGCCGACCGCGACACCCAGCCCTTCGTCGTCCACTACGCGACCGCCGGCGGTGACGAACAGCGGCTCCTGGCCCGCGCGGTCATCGATGCCTCCGGCACCTGGTCCACCCCGGGCCCGGCCGGCGCCGGCGGACTGGCCGCCCTCGGCGAGAAGGCGGCGGCCGACCGCATCACCTACCGCGTCCCGGACCTGAAGGACCCCGCCGTCCGCACCCGCTACGCGGGCAAGCGCACCGCAGTCATCGGCTCCGGAGCCTCCGCCTTCACCGCCCTGGCCTACCTCGCCGGCCTCGCCGAATCCGAGGACGGCAAGGGCGCCCACGCCACCTGGATCCTGCGCCGCGGCATCTCCGGCTCGACCTTCGGCGGTGGCGAGGCCGACCAGCTCCCCGCCCGCGGCGCCCTCGGCCTGGCGGCCAAGGCCGCGGTCGACGGCGGCTACGCCGACGCGGTCACCGGTTTCCGCACGGACGCCTTCGAGCGTGACGGCGAGGGCCGCGTGATCCTGACCGGCGAGGACGGCCGCCGTCTCGATCCGGTGGACGAGGTCATCGTCCTGACCGGTTTCCGTCCCGACCTCTCCTTCCTGGGCGAGCTGCGCCTGGGCCTGGACGAGCGCCTGCAGGCTCCGGTCGAGCTGGCTCCGCTGATCGACCCCAACCAGCACTCCTGCGGCACCGTCTACCCCCACGGAGTCAACGAGCTCTCCCACCCGGAGAAGGACGTCTACCTCGTCGGCATGAAGTCCTACGGCCGCGCCCCCACCTTCCTGGCCATGACCGGCTACGAGCAGGTCCGCTCCATCGCCGCCCACCTCGCCGGCGACCGCGAGGCCGCCGAACGGGTCGAACTCACCCTCCCCGAGACGGGCGTGTGCGGCGGCGCAGGCCTCTTCGACCAGCCCGAGGCGCCCGAGCAGACCGGGGGCGGCTGCTGCGCCGCCCCGGCCACCCTCACGATCGGCCGCGTGTCCGCTGCGGGCGGCTGCTGAACCGGCGCGACGGAGCGGGTTGGAGGGGCTCGGGGCGCGAGTGGTCAACTCGGCTGCCTCGACCGGGTTCTGCCAGGACCGGGCACGCACGGCCCGCCTCGCGAGGCGGGCCGTGCTCCCCTTCCCGGCAACCGCCGAGCTGCCCGGGCTCGAGGCCCTGCTGGCGCACGGACCGGTGCGCCGTCCGCTCGTGGTGAAGAGCCGCCGCAGCCGCCGGGGCAACCTGGTCGCCCTCGTTGCCGACGACGCGCGGCTGCGGGAACTCGCCGGCCAGTGGCCCGGAGAGCCGGTGGTCGTCCAGGACTCGCGTCGTGCACCGGCTGGGACCACAAGGAAGCGAACGCTTGCGTCGCGACCGTTCGGGACGGTGCCGAACCACCGGAGGAGCTGGCGAGCCTAGCCCGGAAGGAGCCGAGGTGGCCGTCTCGGCCCATCGAAACGCAGGCTGGTCCGGTCCAGTAGGGGCGGGAATCCGGCAACCCCCTCGTCGATACTGTGCGCATGACCGACATTGATCAGCTGCTGCACGACGTGGCTGCGAAGGCGCCCCTGGCCCTGCCCTTTGGGGTGACCTCCCTGAAGGCTCCTGCGAGTGCCGAGGAGGTCGCACGGGCCGAGGCCGCCCTGGGGTTCACCCTGCCCCCTCTGCTGACCGGTTTGTACACCCGTGTCGCCGACGGCGGATTCGGCCCCGAGTACGGTCTGTTCCCGCTGCTCGACGACACGGGCCGCGGCCCGTCCGCCGTCTCGAGCTACCTGGCCCGGAGGCCGGGAGGCCAGGCGGACGGCTGGGACTGGCCCGAGGGTGTGCTGCCCATCGCCGACTGGGGCTGCTTCATGCTCGCGTGCGTCGACTGCCGCGACGAGGATGCGGCCGTGCTGCTCTTCGAACCCAATGCCGGCATACCGGAGTTCGCCTGGTACGTCGATGCTCCCAGTCTCCCCGGGTGGCTGCGCGGATGGCTGGACGGCACGGGATGGTATTGCAACACCGCAGACGAGGAAGAGGACATGGCGCCCTGGCCCCACTACCGGGCCCGGGTCGGCAGGTGATGCCGCGGCCCCGGGGCCGAATGTGCTCCTGAGGGCACGATGAAGGAATTGAACGCGTTCAGCCCGGCTGGCAGAATGGTTCCACGCCGCCGGGCGGGCGGGCGCGTTCACTTCGCCGTGCCACGAGGGGGTTGGCCGTGCATCAGAAGCGGTCGTACGGCCGGATGCTGCTGGTCTCGGCGCTGGTGGGCTGCCTGGAGGTCGCGCTCGCCATCGTGGTGGTATTCCTGTACGTCCGAACGCAGCCGCCGCCGGACACCCCGGTCGACCACGCCGCCCTGCTGGCGGCTCTGCTCTCCTTCGGCGTGATCGTCGGTGTGATCGCGTTGCTGCTGTCCCTGGTTTTCGTGCTGCCGGCGGTGGCGTTGGCCGACCTGCTCGGCCGCCGGATCGGCGGCCGCGAGGCGTGGTGGTGGGTGCCGCTGGTGGTCGCGGCCCTGGTGGCACCGCCGATCGTGGCCTTCTCGGCGTACAACCGCGTGGAGGTGCGGCCCGCGCTCGTCTTCTGGGCGGTGGCCACGGCCGCGCTCTCGGTGGGCGGCCTGGTTGCCCGGCCCCGGCACCCGGGACTGGTCGGGCAAGTGGCGCTGTGGGGCACGGCGGTGGTGGCGGGCGCGGGCCTGCTCGGAGCACTCGGGCTCACCGCCGGCCTGCTCCCCGCGTACGAGCCGCCGGCGATCGGTCCGGCGGCCATGCCCGGCACCTGGGTCGACCACACGAGCGGAACGCTGGTCTTCACCTCGGACGGCCGGGTGACGGCCTCCGGCGTCGGCGAGCACGACCCCGGCGACCGCTCGGGCCGACCGACACGACGGTGCTCGGGCTCCGGCACCTGGTCGTACGAGCCCGGGCGGGATGTCTGGACCCAGGAGGTCCGCATCCGCGTCCCGGGGTGCTCCTGGGCGGCGTGGAGCGTCGGCGGCACGGACCGGAAGCCCAGGATCCACCAGCACGTCGGTCAGCCGGATTCCGGCGAGCTGTACCAGCTGCGGAAGGCCGCCGACGGCTCCTGACGCCGCCCCGCGACTTCGCGGCGCCGGGCCTCGGCCGCACCCGCAGGATCGACCGCATCCTCACCCTCCCGCGGCGGTGTGCCGTCGAACGCCGCTTCCGGCTGAACCCACGTCATACCGGACGGCCAAGAGCCGAGTCCGCGCTGACGCGGAGGTGTAACCGCCGGTATACCGGCGCTCCAGTGCCGCGATATCCCGCGCTCCCAGTCTGTGAGGCACGCCCGCGCCGGGACCGTCCCGGCGCCCCTCCCCTGGGAGTTCACGCATGCGACGTCACCTCGCCACCGTGCTGGCCGCCTCAACCGCCGCACTCCTGGCCTTGGCCGCCCCGGCCGCCGCCGCCCCGGCCGACAAGCCGCAAGTCCTGAGCAACTGGACCCAAACCAGCTCGGCCAGCTACAACGCCTGGGTGTCGGCGAACAACAACAAGGGCGCCTGGTCGGCGTACGGGTTCGACTGGACGACCGACTACTGCTCCACCTCCCCGGACAACCCCTTCGGCTTCCCGTTCCAGACGGCGTGCGCCCGCCACGACTTCGGCTACCGCAACTACAAGGCGGCCGGCACGTTCAGCTCCAACAAGAGCCGCCTCGACGACGCCTTCTACGCCGACCTCAAGCGCGTGTGCGGCGCCTACTCCGGCCTGAAGAAGACCTCCTGCGACTCCACCGCCTGGACCTACTACCAGGCCGTCAAGGCCTTCGGCTACAGCGCCGCCGTCGACGGCACCGCCGACGCCACCGCCACCCGCTAGCCCCCGGACCGAAGGACCGTACGACGCCCGAGGGCGTGGGCCGGGAGGTGCTCCTCGCTTCCCGGCCCCTATAGGTCCGGATACCTCCCTTCGGGTGGAACCTGCGTTCGCCGTTCGAAGAGTCGCCCCACCGACTGGCACGATGCTCCAGCAGATGAGCCCTTGCTCCGCACTCGTACCGATTCCTGTGCATCGAGCGGGGTTTCGCGTGCACGCGGGAGGCAGCATGCCGAAGTTCACCCGACCATTCGTCCGACGATCAGGCCGGCCTGCGCCCCGGCCGTCCCCGCGCACCTCCACCCGCAAACGGGTCGCCGCGGTCACCGCGGCCGTCGGCCTGCTGCTGCCCGGCATGTGGCTGGCGCCCGCGTTGTCCGGGCGCGCAGCGGCCGATCCGCCGCCGCTGGTCTTCGACGTCACCGTCAACCTCGACTGGTTCGAGCGGTTCGAGGTCCCCGACGACGGCATCGACGAGGAGGGCGAGTTCTATCCGGAGGTGAAGATCGCGGACAAACCGCTGCTGACGGGCCGGGTCGTCTCCGACGACGCCTTCCACGCCGCCGCCATTCCGAACCCGTGGGTCTTCACCCAGCAGGTCACCCTCACCGGCGACCAGACCGAGTTCGACGTCAACGTCCAGATCAAGGACGAGGACGGCGGGACCAACTTCGCGGACGACCGGATGGACATCAGTCCGCAGAACCAGGACATCGACCTCAACCTGCGGTACAACGTACTCACCGACACCTGGACCGGCGACTCGCTCGGGAACGGCTTCTTCCCGCCGCTTCCCGCCTGTACCGACCGCGCCGGGAACCCACAGGGCCAGGTGTGCGCCATCGGCGACGGCGACCCCAACTTCCCCAACGACGGGGACGGGAAGCGAGCCGCGCTCGGGCTGACCATCTTCACCGACAAGCACAGCGACACCGACCAGGACGGCATCGCCGACCGCTACGAGCGCTTCGGCGTCCGCAACCAGGACGGTTCGATGGCCGTCGACCTGCCGGCCATGAAGGCCGACGCGCTGCACAAGGACGTCTTCCTCGAGCTCGACCACTCGGCGGGATCACAGCCGTCACACGAGGCGGTCGAAGTCGTCAAGCACGCCTTCGCAGTGGCCCCGGTGCCGAACCCCGCCGGCGGGAACGGCATCACCCTGCACGTCGACTCCGGCGGGCTGTACGACGTCGACGCCAGGGAAGACCCACCGCAGGGCACCTGCACCGACGGGCTGGACAACGACGGCAAGGACGGTGGGGACGGGGCCGATCCGAACTGCAACGACCGTGAATTCGGCGTCGAGGACTCCGTCGGCAGCACCTGCACGAACGGCATCGACGACAACGGCGACGGCAAGACGGACGCCGGGGACCCGGACTGCATCGTCGGCGAGGACCTCGGAAACAGGGAGAGCGGCCGGATCCCCAGCCCGCTGGCCAACTGCAACCTGGACCGGCTCTACTTCGACTCCAAGACGGCCAATCACCACGCACCACGCCAGAAGGTGTTCAACTACGTCCTCTACACGACCCAGGACATGGACACCGACGGAACCGGACCCGACACCGGCTGCAACAGCGGCGGCTGGGGCGCCGGAACCGACATGATCCTCTACCGGACCGACCCCGGCTCCCTCATGCACGAAATCGGCCACAACCTCGGGCTGCACCACGGAGGGAACGAGGCGCGCCCCAACTGCAAGCCCAACTACGTGAGCGTGATGAGCTACTCCATGCAGGACGGAGTTCCGCGCGTGGGAGGCGGCACGGTCGTCGACTTCTCGCCCGCACGCATCACGAGGGACGGCACGGACCGGTCCACGGCACCCCTGGGCCGGCTCAAGGAGGACGACCTGCGTGAGAACCGCGTCCTCGATGCGGGCGACGAGGTCAACCAGTTCGTCTTCTCCGACGGAAGGGGCGCCAGGCGCACGGTCCCGCTGAATGCGAACCCGGACTGGAACGGCGACAATCCCGGGGGCTTCGGCGACGACGGAGACGCGGTCCAGAGCGCGAACATCGACGCGACGGGCCCGAGCGACTGCGCGAACACCACCACCGACGAAACCCTCAACGGCCACGACGACTGGGCCCTGGTCACGACCTACCTCCCGAACCGGTTCCCGCGGCCCGGTGGAGCTCCGCCGGTGAGCGAAGGCCCGCCCCTCCCGACCGCGGAGGAGTCCGCACGCATCCGGGCGCTGCGCAACACCACCGACCTCACGCTCACGGTGACCGACACACCGGACCCGGTCGCCGCGGGCGAGCGCCTGACCTGGACCGTTGAGGTATCCAACAACGGCCCCAACTCGTCCACGTCCACCCAGATCACCACCGAGCTGCCCGCCGACGTGACCGACCCGGCCGCGACCGGGCCGTGCCTGACCTCCGGGCAGACCGTCACCTGCAACCTGAGCGAGGTCCCGCAGGGGGCGAGCAGGCAGTACACGATCAGCGCCCAGGTCCCGGCGGACCTGGTCTACCGCAACGGCGGACCCAAGACGGTCACGGCCACCTCCACCGCGGTCAATCTCGCCGGCCCGGACTCACAGCCGGCCGACAACACGGCCACGGCCCAGACCCGCGTCATCGCCAAGGCGGACGTGTCGGTCACCGAGGCCAGCGCCACCAGTCCGCTCGAGGTGCTCATCGGCGAGCCCGGCACCGCCTCCCTGGAGGTCACGGTCGCCAATGCCGGCCCGTCCAGCCCGGTCGACACCGTGCTCACGACCACGGCCACCGCGGATGCCGGGGTGACCGTGACACCCGCGACGGAGACCGTCCAGCAGACGGCGGTTCGCGTGGGCACCCCGCAGAAGGCCACGTACACCGCACGGCTCGAATGCACCTCGCCCGGCGTCAAGGAGGTACGCCTGGACACCAGGGTCGCGCTGAAGAACGCCGAGGACGTCGATCCGGAGCCGGGCAACAACCCCGCCTCTGCCGCGTTCCGGATCGACTGCGTCGTGCCCATCGCGATCAACGTCCGGCCGGGCGGCTTCCCGAACTCCGTCAACCTCAACACCGATGCCACGCTCGCCGCGCTGACCACCCGGGCCGGTGAGTACGGCCTGCCGCTGGCGTTCAACGCGACGGGCATCGACGTGTCCCAGAGCTACTGGGGCCTGCGGGAACGGCTGTTCGACACCGCCACGCCCGCCGGGGCCAGGGAGGTCCACGACAGGGGTCACCTCGAGGACTCGTACGAGCTGGACGAGCGGACCCGCGACCGCGACACCGACATGGTCCTGCACTTCAAGCCGAACGAAGCCGGGCTGACCCTCGCCTCGACCAGGGCGTGCCTGAAGGGCAAGTACCGGGCCACGGGCGGGGAGGTGTACACCTTCCTGGGCTGTGACTCGGTGCGGATCGTGAACTGACCCCGCTGACCCCGCTGCCCCCGAACGGCCCGTCCGGGAGGCGACGCAGGGCTCCCACCCGTGGGTGGGGGCCCTGCGCGTACGTCCCGCGCCCCGGGCGGCCAGGGCGTACGGGTGCCGGGTGCGGGCGGACGGGGGCGCTCATACGCTGGAGGTGTGGCCGGGCCGTGGGACCGGGGGACGCTGGGGGCGTTCGCAGGGTGTGCGGTCCTGGCGGGTGGGAACGCCGTCGGGGTCCGGTTCAGCAACCGGGAACTCGATCCGCTGTGGGGGGCCGCGGTGCGGTTCGGGGCTTCGGCGCTGGTGCTGCTGGGGATCATGGCCGTCATGCGGCTGGAGTGGCCGCGGGGGCGTGCGCTCGGCGGTGCCGTGCTGTTCGGCGTGCTGAACTTCGGGGTGACCTTCGCGCTCGCCTACTACGCGCTCGTGCGGATGCACGCCGGGCTGGGCCAGACCCTGCTGGCGCTGGGGCCGCTGGTGGCGTTGCTGCTCGCCGTGGCGCAGCGGCTGGAGCGGTTCCGGCTGTCCGCCGTGGCCGGCACGGTGACGGCACTGGCCGGGGTGGCCCTGGCGACGCACGCCCCGCTGCAGGGCGCCGTACCCGTGCTGTCGCTGCTCGCGATGCTGGGCGCCGTCGTGTCCTTCGCCGAGTCGGCGGTACTGGCGCAGCGGCTCCCGAAGGTGCACCCCGTGACCATGAATGCGGTGGGCATGACGGCCGCAGCCGTCCTGTTGTTCGCGGGCTCCCTGGCAGCCGGGGACACCTGGCGGGCCCCGGAGCGGGCCGCCACCTGGTGGGCGCTGGCGTACCTGGTGGTGGCCGGTTCGGTCCTGACGTTCGTGTTGTTCGTGCGGGTGGTGCGCGGGTGGGGGGCTTCCAGGGCCGCGTACGTGCTCGTCGTGATCCCGGTGATCGCGATCGCCGTGTCGGCGTGGCTCGACGACGAGCCGCTCACGGCAGGCCTGCTGGCCGGTACGCCGCTGATCCTGGCGGGCGTGTACCTCGGGGCGCTGCGCCCCGGTCGGCAGCGGACACCGGCCTGAGGGCCGGGGCGACGGCAGGTCCGCGCTGCGACCGGTGGGGGCAAGCCGGGCGTCGCCGTTGGCCGTACCGGAGTTCAGGGGCCGCTCGGCGGGCGGGCGTTGTCGGCCCAACGGCCGGGCCCAGGGTTGCCTAAATGACTTAGGGAGATCCATAATCTAATTCGGCAAGATGGGATGCGAGACGGAGGATCGGGATGGCACACGGAGGGCGGGTGGGACTGACCGCGGAGCGCTTGGTCCAGGCCGGGGCGGAGCTGGCAGACGAGGTCGGCTTCGAGCAGGCGACCCCCGCGGAACTCGCCCGGCGCTTCGGGGTCAAGACGGCGAGCCTCTACTCGCACGTGAAGAGCGCCCACGACCTCAAGACCAGGATCGCCCTGCTCGCCCTGGAAGAACTCGCCGACCGGGTCTCCGTCGCGGTGGCCGGACGGGCCGGCAAGGATGCCCTGGCCGCCTTCGCGAACGCCTACCGCGACTACGCCCTGGAGCACCCGGGCCGGTTCACCGCCGCCCGGTTCCCGCTCGACCCCGAGACGGCGGCTTCCAGCGCCGGCGTCCGGCACGCCGGCATGCTGCGTGCGGTGCTGCGCGGATACGACCTGGCCGAACCGCAGCAGACGCACGCGGTGCGGCTGCTGGGCAGCGTCTTCAGCGGCTACGTCACGCTGGAGGGTGCCGGGGGCTTCAGCCACAGTGCGCCCGACTCACAGGAGAGCTGGACCGACATCCTCAACGCGCTCGACGCCTTGCTGCGCACCTGGCCCGCCGCGTCCTCCTGACCGGCCGACCGCCCCGTCCGCTACCCGAGCAGCCGACCACTCCGTCCGGCGGCTCCCCGCGGACACCACCCCGCCGATCGAGAAGCCCGAGAAGATGAACGCCGACCACGCCTGGACCACCATCCCCCTCACCGCCGACCACATACGCGGCGCCCTCGACCTGGAGCACACCGAGCGCGGCGTGCTCGCCCACCGGCTGCCCCCGCGCGCCCGGCAGCAGATCCCCGACGGCCAGCTGGCCATGGCGCAGTCGCAGCCGTCCGGCGTCCGCCTGGTCTTCCGTACCCGGGCTACCGCCGTCGAACTGGACGTCGTAGCCACCAAGCGGGTCTACCCGGGAGGGCCGCAACGCCCCGACGGGGTGTACGAGCTGCTCGTCGACGGGCGACTGATCGGCCGGGCCGTCGCGACCGACGGAGACGTCCTCACCCTCGACATGGCCTCGGGAACCACGCAGACCCGTCCCGGGCCGGTGCAGACCCTGCGTTTCGGCGGGCTGCCGGGCCACGAGAAGGACGTCGAGATCTGGCTGCCGTACAACGAGACCACGCTCTTGGCGGGCCTGCGTACCAACGCCCCCGTCCACACGCCTCCACCCAGCGGACGGAAGATCTGGCTGCACCACGGCAGTTCGATCAGCCACGGCTCCAACGCCGCCGCCCCGACCGGTATCTGGCCCGCCCTCGCGGCGAGCCTGGGCAAGGTGGAGCTGGTGAACCTGGGATTCGGCGGCAGCGCCCTCCTCGACCCGTTCACCGCCCGCGCCATGCGCGACGCCCCTGCGGACCTGATCAGCATCAAGATCGGCATCAACATCGTCAACACCGACGTGATGCGGTTGCGCGCGTTCGGCCCGGCCGTCCACGGCTTCCTCGACACCCTCCGTGAGGGGCACCCCGACACGCCGCTGCTGGTCGTCTCCCCGCTGTACTGCGCCATCCACGAGACCACGCCCGGCCCCAGTGCCCCGGACCCCAGCGCGCTGCGCGAAGGGCGGCTGCGCTTCACGGCCACCGGCGATCCCGCGGAGGTCGCCGCCGGGAAGCTGAGCCTCGCCGTGATCCGGGACGAGCTGGCCCGGATCGTCGGGCAGCGCGCCGCCACCGACCCGAACCTCCACCACCTCGACGGCCTCGACCTCTACGGCGAAGCCGACAGCGCGGAACTGCCGCTGCCCGACGCCCTGCACCCGGACCCGGCCACCCACCAGCGCATCGGTGAACGCTTCGCCCACCTCGCCTTCGGCAACGGCGGCCCGTTCGCCAGCTGATTGCGGTCGTCCGTTCCCGGCCGATCAGTCCGCGTCGACGACCTTCACGGCGACCGGGGTCCCGGCCTCCACCGTCCGGCTGACCGTGCAGAGCTTGTCGTGGGAGGTCTTCACGGCGCGCGGCAGGATCGCACGGGCACGGTCGCCGGTCTCGCCTTCGGGGAAGCCGACGGTGAAGGCGACCTCCAGGTCCGTCATGAGGTTGCCTCCCTCGTCAGCGACCTTGTGGCCGTTGACGGCGAGGGAGAACGTGACGGGCTCGGCGTGCCGGGTGGTGGCGACGTCCACGTCGGCCGCGGAGCAGCCGCCGATCGCGGCGAGGAAGAGCTCGACGGGGGTGAAGCCCTCGTCGGAGCCGGTGCCGAAAGTGATCGTGTCACCGCGGGAGTTGGTCGCGGTGAACCGGCCCGGACCGGTCCGCTCGACGGTGACGGAACGCAGGGAATCAGCAGTCATGACACCGACAGTATCCCCAGGCCCCAGGCCCCAAGCGCCAGGCGCCACGCACGCACCGCGCCTCCCGGAGCGGCGGGCGTGAAACCGGCCGAGGAGGAGGGGGCGACCGGCGAAGGCGTGCGCTGCGGGTCGCCGGGTCTGGACTCCGGGACGATACTGAAGGTCACGGTGCGTGGAGGCGACATGCGTGAACCGGAGCGTCGTGGCCCGGGGCCGGCCCCGGTGCCCGCGAGCGAGACGGCAGCGGTCGTACTGGACGACGCGGGCGTCGTCGTCGCCCGTTCGGAGCGAGCAGCGACGCTGTTGGAATGCCCGCCGGGGCGCACCTGCGCGCCCTTGCTGGGGCTGCTGCCGCGCGCCGGAAGGGACGCGGGGCAGGCCGGGCGCCTGGTGACCGTTGCGGGTTCCGGTCATGCGGGTCAAAAGACTCTTCTGGTCTGCACGGTCGTCCGGCTGGCAGCTCACGCTCCAGGCGATTGCGACCCCGGCGTGCAGTGGCTCGTCCTGGTCGCCCCGGCGGAAACCGCGGGGGAGGCGGCCGAGCGGGATGCGGTGCGGCGGCGCACGGGGCTGTCCCACGCTGCCGCCGCGGGCATCGGCGCTTCCCTGGACGTGACGGAGATGGCCGAGACCCTCGCGAATCTGCTCGTCCCGGAATTCGCCGACCTGGCGACCGTGGACATCGCCGAGCAGGTGCTGGTGGGCGACGAGCCCCCGCACGTCGACACCAGCGGCGATGTCCGCCTGCGCCGGACCGCTGCCGCGCAGAGCCCGGAGATCTCCGCCGAGGAGCTCCTGGCGGTGGGAGAGGCGCTTCCTCCCGTCACGGACAGCGCGTTGATGCGCCCCCTCATGAAGGGGCTGCCGGTGCTGGTGCCGGACATCGCCGTCCTGCACGCGAAGCTCGGCGTGGATCCGGAGACCGTGCCGTTGTTCGTCCCCAGCGGGGCCCACTCCTCCGTAGCGGTGCCGCTCTACGCGCGGGGCCTGGTCCTCGGCTGCGTGACCGTCTGGCGCTGCCAGTTGCCTTCCGCGTTCGGCGAGGAGGACGCCGCCCTGCTGCGGGACGTCGTCTCCAGAGCCGCCATCGGTGTGGACAACGCGCGCCGCTACACGAAGGAACACCGCTCGGCGGTGGCCCTTCAGCGAAGCCTGCTGCCGCGCTCGGCCCTGGACTCCGCCGCCGTGGAGACGGTGGGGGTCTACCAGCCGGCGGGCGGCGGCCTGGGAGTCGGAGGAGACTGGTTCGACGTGATCCCCCTGCCGTCGCTGCGCGTCGCGTTCGTCGTCGGGGACGTCGTCGGCCACGGCCTCGACGCCACCGCGGCCATGGCGCGGCTGCGGACCGCGGTGCAGACCCTCGCCGACCTCGACCTGGATCCGGGTGAGCTCCTCACCCACCTGGACGACCTGGTGCTCGGTCTCTCCGGCGGGGAGATGACCGGCGATTCCCGCTCCGAGAGTGCGGTGCTCGGAGCGACCTGCCTGTACGCCGTCTACGACCCGGTGGCAAGGGAGTGCGCCGCTGCCACAGCAGGACATCCGCCGCCGGCCCTGCTGTCGCCCGGTGAGGAGCCGGTCTTCATCGGCATGGTGCCGGGACCGCCGCTGGGAGTCGGCGGAATGCCCTTCGAGGTGGCGGAGTTCGCTGTCCAACCCGAAAGCATGCTCGCGTTGTTCACGGACGGACTCGTCGAGAGCCGCGGTGGTGACATCGAGGAGGGGATGGAGCGGCTGAGGAGCTCGCTCGCCGGCGCGGACACGAGCGGGACCCTGGGCGAGGTCAGCCAGAGCGTTCTCGACAGCGTGCTGCCTCAGGAGCCCGCCGACGACGTCGCCCTGCTGCTCGCCCGTACCCACGGCCTTTCGTCCGATCAGGTCGCCGAGTGGGAACTCGATGCCGACCTGTCCCTCGTCGCGCACGCCCGTGAGCTGGTGGTGGGCCGGCTGTCCAGCTGGCAGTTGGACGAACTGGCCTTCGTGACGGAGCTCGTCGTCAGCGAGCTCGTCACGAACGCGATCCGGTACGCGGGGGGACCGGTAGGGCTTCGGCTGATCCGCGACCGGGTGCTCGTCTGCGAGGTGTCCGACCCCAGCAGCACTCAGCCGCGCCTGCGGCGTGCGCGGGAGACGGACGAGGGCGGGCGCGGCCTGTTCCTCGTCGCCCAGCTCACCGACCGTTGGGGCTGCAGGTTCACCGGGAGCGGGAAGACCATCTGGACGGAGCAGCCCATAGGAGGTCCCCTCGTCTAGACCGGGGGACAGAATCGCCAGGGACTCGCCGGCGGAGGTTTATTGCGAGTTTGCGGCGAGCGTCAATATTATTCGATGCATCATCAAGGGGAGGGTCGAATGACGACGTGGAGCATCGGTACGACGGTGATTCACAAGCTGCTGGAGGCGGAAGTGGCGGTGCCCGTCACAGGGGCCCTGCGGACGGATGACACCGCGCTCCTGAAGAGGTACCCGTGGCCCGCTCCCGACTTCAGCGGGGCGGACGGTACTTTTGTGCTCTCGGTGCACGGGCTGGTCGTGGACACCGGTACGCGCAGGATCCTCGTGGACACGTGCGTGGGCAACGCCCGGCCCTCGGTGCCGTTCCTGCGCATGCTGGACTCGGCGTGGCTCGAAGACCTCGCCGCCCTCGGCTATCCCCCGGAGTCGATCGACACCGTGGTGTGCACCCACCTCCACTTCGACCACATCGGGTGGAACACGCGTCTGGTGGAGGGGAAATGGGTGCCCACCTTCCCTCGCGCACGTCACCTGGTCACACGCGTGGAATGGGACCACTGGGCGGACGAAGCGGATGCAGACGTCCGCGACACGATGCAGCCGCTGCTCGACGAAGGTCTCGTCGACTTCGTGGGAACCGACCACCGGGTGTGCGACGGCGTACGCCTGGAAGCAACTCCCGGGCACACCCCGGGCCATGTCGCGGTCGTGGTCGAATCCGGCGGGGAGCGCGCCGTCATCACCGGTGACCTCGTGCACCACCCGGTGCAGTTCATCGAACCGCATGTGGCCGGCTTCGCCGACACCGACGCGGCGCAGGCCGCTGCCACCCGGCGGGCGTTCGTCGAACGGTACGCCGACACGGGAACGCTCGTGATCGGTACGCACTTCCCCGCCCCCACGGCCGGACTGCTCCGGCGCGGCGGGGACGGGGCCGTGCGGTTCGTCGCGGACGGCCTGCGCTGAGGCCAGGCACGGTCGACCGCGATGAGGGCGGAGCGCGCATGTGCTCCGCCCTCATCCGATGGTTCGTGTCAGGGGCGCAGCCCGGTGAGCAGGGCGCTCGTCCCGGCGAAGTGGGCCCGCCCGGTGTTCCAGTTGGCGGACATGGGGCTGATCGCGATCTTGTCGGCGAGCACGGCCTCGACGTCGCCGCCCTTGGCAGGAGGCTGCGGCTCGAACTTCACCGTCACCTTCCAGGTGCCGTCGCCGGAATCCGTGAAGTCGGGCTTCAGCGGCTGCTGGGGGTCCTGGGAGGTCATGGCGATGCCGGCGGCGGTTCCCGTGCCGTCCGTCCCCACCACGGGGTGGTTGATGTTCAGTCCGACGCCCTCGGGCAACAGCGGGCCGGACTTCGCCCGGTGCCGCAGCCGGTCGATGAGCTTGACCGCGAAGTCGACCGTGGGGCGCATGGCGTTGACGGTGGCCACGGGGTGCGGAGCGGCGAAGCCGCCGGTGCTGAGTGCGATGGCCGGGACGCCGTACTCGAGGGCGGCGACGGCCCCGCCGACCGTACCGGAGTGGTTGGCGAGCCCCGCGACGTTCGGACCGAAGTTGGTTCCGGACACCACCAGGTCGGGAGCCCGGCCCTCGAAGACCTCGGCGAGGCCGAAGGCCACCGAGTCGCCCGGGGTGCCGTCGACGGCCCACACCTTGGGTTCGGGGTGCCTGACCGTCACGGCCGGGCCGCTGAGCATCTTCGTTCCGGTGCCGCTCTGGTTGGTCAGCGGCGCGACGATGGTGACATCGTGCCCTGCGGCGGTCAGGAGCTGGAATGCCGTACGGATTCCGGGGGCGTTGTAGCCGTCGTCGTTGGTGAGCAGGATCCGCAGCGGGCCGGAGGGCGCACGGTGGGGTGACGCCGCCGCGGGCGCCGTCCCGGCGAGGAGGGGCGTACACAGCAGCAGGGCGGCCAGCGGCAGAACTTGCTTGCGTCTCACGTGGTGCTCCTTCGAGAAGCGAGGGATGGACGGTGGGAACCGGCGGGCGTACGACCCTCGGCATACGCCCGCCGGAGCTGGGGGCCGGGCCACCGCTGCACGGGAAGCGGCCCGGGAGGAGGTCAGCGCACGGTGCGGATCGGCAGGATGGCGAGGGCGCCGAGCAGCGAGAGCACGCCGCCGACCAGGAAGAGCGGGGTGTATCCGCCCAGCGCGGTGACGACCGCCGAGGCGACGAACGGCGCGATGATCTGGGGCCCGGCATTCGCCATATTGAGCACGCCCAGGTCGCGGGCGGCGTCCTCGGCCCGGGGGAGGACCAGGGTGACGAGTGCCGTGTCCACGGCCATGAAGCAGCCGAAGGCGAGGCCGTTGAGCGCGTTGAAGACGATCATGCCGGTCCAGGTCGGGCTGATCACGGGGACGACCATGACGAGCCCGGCGAGCGCTGCCGAGACCCCCACGAACACCTTGCGCCGGTTCCACCGGTCGGACAGCACACCGCCGACCACGGTGGACACGGCCATCGCGACCATCGTCACCGGAGTGAGGACGGCCATCGCGGCGGCCGGGGAGAGGCCGGCCGGCAGTTCGATGTGGTCGTCCAGGATGTACAGCTGGTAGCCGATGACCGAGAAATAGCCGAGCACCATGAGGGCCCGGCCGATGAAGGCCCACCGGAAGTCGTGGTTGGCGAGCGCCGAGAGGAATGCCGCGATCTGCCGGCGCACGGGCACGGTCGGCGCCGGTGCGGACCGGGGGACATCCCGGCAGAACGCGCTCATCAGCAGAGCAGAACCGGCGGCCAGGGCGCCGAAGACCAGGTATCCCGTACGGACCTGCCCCACGGTCTGCGAGGCGATCAGTACGCCGACGGTACCGCCGATCGGCAGCGCCAGTCCGACCACCGCGGATGCCGTGCCGCGCTTGGCCACGGGGATGCGGTCGGGCACGACGGCGGTGACCGCGGCCTGGTAGACGTTCATCGTGGCCTGGATCAGGCACCAGGCGATGCCGACGAGCAGTGCCGTCCGGACGGAGCCGAGGAAGGCCAGTCCGGCCAGGGACGCCAGGGCGCCGCCCAGGATCCAGGGGTTGCGGCGGCCGGACCTGTCGGACAGGGCGCCGGCGATCGGGTTGAAGGCGGTCGCGAACACGGCGCTGATCCCGCCGATCAGACCCAGGAGGGCGACCTTGTTCGCGGGGTCGATCGCTGCGATCTGCGTGGGCAGCAGCACGGAGCCGACACCCATGTAGACGGCCAGCATGGATGAGTTGGCCATCAGCAGCAGCAACATGAGCCCGCGCTGCGGGGGCGCTGTCGGTGCCTCATGGGTGCGCGGCTCGGTCAGTTCGTCGGCGGTCATGACGACTCCTCGGAAGGGGAGCAGAGGGGGAGGGGAGCCGCGGGATCGAGTGTCGCGGCGGGGATGGCTCCTGGAACAGGGCGCATCGGGTTACACGTGTTAGCGAATGTGTGAGCCCTGTGTAGCACGCGGCCCGCGGTTCCGGCTAGGGCCGGAACGAGCTGTCCGGCAATGGCGGGGTGGTCCTGGCGTCCGAAAGTCATGTTGTCTCTGTAGCGATCGTCAAATATGCGCGATACTCTCCGCCCGGGCTTCGCTGCCGCCCGTCGCGGCCGCGCCGCGACCGCCGCCCATGCGCTCCGTGCCTTCCCGCGCTCGAACGCCGGGAAGGCGGCCATGACCGTAGGTAAAGGTGAGCAAATTGATCTCTCTGGGGCATGAACCCCTGTTGCCGTCCGCTTCTTCTCGGCACTCCGTACCCGCGCCCCCACCACGCGGCGCGCCGCTGTCGGGGGCTGGGCTTTTGTTGATGTCGCTGTCCGTCGGACTCCTGCTCAGGGGTGAGCGGCCGCCGTTCTTCCAGGCGCTCGACGACGGCTGGGCGCGGTGGGTGGGCGGTGGGGGAGGCGGGGCGGCTGCGGACTTCGCCTTCGCGCTCGACCGGCTGGGCGGGCCGCTGGGGATGATCTTTCCGCTCGCGCTGGCCGGCGGCTTGTGCATCTACGGGCGATGGAGGTCGGGGCTGTTCGTCTTCGCGGCCGCCGTTGCGGCGAACGTGCTGGTGATCCTTCCGCTGAAGTCGCTGGTCGACCGCCCGAGGCCATTGAATCCGCAGGTGCTGGTGAATGACGGCTCGTACCCCTCCGGTCAGGTGTTCACGGCCGTGGCTCTCGTGATCGTGGTCGGCGTCGTGCTGTTTGCTCCCCGTGCGAGGCGGTGGTGGTGGCTGCTCGGCGCCCTGTACGTCGCAGCCATGATGTGGAGCCGGACCTGGCTGCACGCCCAGTGGCTGAGCGACGCGGTCGCCGGAGCCCTTGCGGGGGTCGGGACGTGCCTGTTGCTGCAGTGGGCCTTCGCTCGGCTGCTGGAGCGGGAGGCGGTGCTCGCCGCGGAGAATCGGCTGTGGTCCTGAGGCCCGTCTCGCGTGTTACACGTGTAATCTCTGCGTTGGGGACGCCGCGATGGGGGATGCGGCGTGCCGGCCCTGGGCGCAACCGGGAGCGCCCGGGGCCGGTGAGGTGACCGACCGCAGCCGGCCTCGAGGCGGCAGCCCTCGCGGCAGGGACCAGCCCGGGAAGCCCGCAGTCCACGCGGGCGGTCCATACGCCCTTTCAAGCTCGGAGGAGAATCCGATGGCACACACTCCGGCGGCCCGGCCGCGCGTCCTCGCCGCCCCGGACGGTACGCCGTTCCGCGATCTCAACGGCAACGGCGTCATGGAACCGTACGAAGACCCCCGGCTTCCCGTGGCCGAGCGCGTCGCGGACCTCCTGGCCCGCATGACGCTGGCGGAAAAGGCGGGCCTCCTCTTCCACACCATGATCTCCATCAATCCCGACGGCTCCCTCGTGGAACCGGAGCCGGGAGCACCCGACGACGACCCGATGCGCGCCTCCACCTCCGCGCTGGTGACCGGCAAGCTGATGAACCACTTCAACCTGTTCGGCGCCGCGGCCCCACGCCGCATGGCCGAGTGGAACAACCGCCTCCAGGACCTTGCCGCCACGACGCGCCTCGGGATCCCCGTGACCATCTCCACCGATCCCCGCAACGGCTTCGTCGACAACCCCGCGGCGAGCGTGCACACCGAGGGGTTCTCCCTGTGGCCGGAGCCACCCGGCCTGGCCGCCGTCAACGACGAGGAACTCGTGCGCAGCCACGCCGACATCGTGCGCCGGGAGTACCTCGCGGTCGGCATCCGCCTCGCCCTCCACCCGACGGCAGACCTGGCCACCGAGCCCCGCTGGCCGCGCGTCCTGGGCACCTTCGGATCCGACGCCGAAGTCGCCGCCCGCATGGTCGGCGCGTACATCCGGGGACTTCAGAGCGAGGAGCTCGGCACCGGCAGCGTCTCGACGATGACGAAACACTTCCCCGGCGCCGGACCGCAGCTGAACGGCGAGGACGCACACTTCCCGTACGGCCGCGAACAGGTCTACCCGGGCGGCAACTTCGACTATCACCTGATCCCCTTCGAAGCCGCTTTCGCCGCCGGCACCTCGCAGGTCATGCCGTACTACGCCATACCTGTCGGAACGCCTTACGACGAAGTCGGCTTCGGCTTCAACAAGGGCGTCATCACCGGTCTGCTGCGCGAGAAGTACGGGTTCGACGGCGTCGTCTGCACCGACTGGGGCCTGGTCACCGACACACAGATCTTCGGCGCTCCCTTCCCCGCCCGTGCCTGGGGCGTGGAGCACCTGGACCGGCTCGCCCGGGTGGAACGCATCCTCGACGCCGGAGCCGACCAGCTCGGCGGAGAGGCGGCCCCCGATCTCATCGTGGAACTCGTCCGCACCGGCCGGGTGACGGCCGGGCGCATCGACAGCTCGGTCGCGCGGCTGCTCAGGGAGAAGTTCGTCCTCGGCCTCTTCGACGATCCGTACGTGGACCCCGACAGCGCTGCGCGGATCTGCGGCAACCCGGACTTCGCCGCGGCCGGCCTCGCCGCGCAGAGCCGCTCGATCACCGTCCTCAAGGACCGTCCCGGCGACGCCGCGGAACCCCTGCTGCCGCTCGCTCCCGGGATCAGGATCTACGCCGAGGGTGTCGATCCCGCTGTCGCAGCTCGGTACGCGACCGTCGTGGGGACACCGGAGGAGGCCGATGTCGCCGTGCTGCGCATCGCGGCCCCGTACGACAAGGAGCGGACGAGGGGCTTCGAGTCGTTCTTCCGGGCGGGCCGCCTGGACTTCACCGAGGACGAGCTGCGGCCCGTACTCGACGTCGCTGCCGCCGTTCCGGCCGTCGTCGACATCTTCTTGGACCGGGCGGCGGTCATACCCGAAATCGCGGACCGGGCGGCTGCACTCGTGGCCAACTTCGGCGCCTCGGACACCGCACTGCTGGACGTCCTGTTCGGCCGGGTGGCGGCCGAAGGACGACTGCCCTTCGAGCTCCCCCGCTCGATGGAGAGTGTCGTCGCCGGTCATGAGGACGTGCCCAACGACTCCGCCGACCCCCTGTTCCCCCATGGACACGGCCTTCGGCTCGGCTGACCCGGCTCCGCCGAGGGGCGGCCGCCGTCGGCCGTTCGCGAAGTTCCACCAGCAGCCCCGCGCCTGTGGCGTGGGGCTGCTGTCGGCTGCCGTTGCGTCCCGGACAAGTGCGGGGCAAACCGCTGTGGCGGCCGAGCCCGTCGGTAACGCGTGTAACCTTGGAGGGGAAGCGGCCGGTCGGCCGGAAAAGCGAGCGCAGGGGGACGTCATGGCCAAAGAAACATCCGGCCGTGCCTCCATCACCAGCACGGAGGTCGCCCGCCTCGCGGGGGTCTCCCGCGCCACCGTGTCCTTCGTGATGAACGACACCCAGGGCCACCGGGTCAGCGACAGCACCCGGGCCCGGGTACTGGCCGCGGCCAAGGACCTCGGGTACGTGCCGCACGCCGCCGCCCGCTCTCTGCGCGCCGGCCGCAGCAACCTGGTCCTGCTGCCGGCATCGGTCTCCGCGATCGGCAGTCTGGTCAGCAGCTGGGTGGACGATCTGCAGAGCGAACTCGACCGCCACGGCTACACGACCGTGCTCCACACGGGCCGCTTCCCCGACGCGGCGACCGCCGCCCGCTCGTGGGCGGAACTGCGGCCCGCTGCGGTGCTGGCCATGCACGGTGACCGGATCACCCGCGAGGCGGGCGCCATCCTGCGCCGCGCCGGTGTGCGCGGGCTGCTCGCCGTCGCCGCCCGTCCGGTGGACGGAGTCCACACCGTCCGGTTCGACCACGGGCGCGTCGGCGAGCTGGCCGTGGAGCACCTCATCGCCCGTGGACGCAGCAGGATCGGTGTGATCATGCCGCAGGAGCGCGGCCTCGACGCCTTCGGCCAACCGCGGCTGGCCGGGGCCCAGCAAGTCGCCGCCCGGCACATGGCCACCGTCACGCCGGTGGAGCTGGCCTACACGCGCGAGTCCGCCATGGACCTGGCCGCGCGCTGGTCGGGCCTGGGTCTGGACGCGGTCTTCGCCTTCAACGACGAATACGCCGCTCTCCTCATGCACGGACTCCGGAGCGAGGGCATCGCCGTCCCGGACGAGGTGGCCGTCGTCGGCTGCGACGACCTCGTACTCGCCTCTCTGCAACAGCCGCCGCTCACCACGGTCCGCCTGCACCTGCCCTCCGCCGCGACCATCGCCGACACCCTCCACATGCTGATCGAGGAGGGTGCGGCACCTCAGGTGCCCGGCGTAGAGGTCGAGTTGGTGCACCGGCTGAGTTCCTGAAGCGGCCTCAGCCCCGGGAGGCGGCGCCCTCCCGGGCCAGTCCCCGTCTGAAGAGCCACCAGAACAGCAATGCGGCGCCGGCACCGAGCGAGGCGCCCGCGACGGTATCGCTGAGCCAGTGGGCGTACAGCCAGGTACGGCTCCACATCATGGCCAGGGTGAACAGCGCACCCGAGATCCACCATGCGCACCGCCGTGCGGCCGGTACGAGAAGAGCGCCGACGATCACCACGAGCAGTGCGGCACCGGCGGCGTGACCCGAGGGGAACGAACCGTGGTCCACCCGGACCAAGGGGTTCGCCGGTCGGGGCCGGTCCACCAGGTGCTTGAGGAGCGTTACGCAGGCCATGCTTCCCACCAGGTAGGTGGTGAGCAGGTAGGACAGGGACCACCAGCGCTTCCGCACGGCCAAGAAGACCAGCAGACCGACGGGGACGACCACTCCCGGAGGTCCTCCGAACCAGTTCAGGGCGGATGCCGCGGCGGCGTGGACGCCGTCGTGCGGACCCGTCATCCAGGTGAGCCAACGCTCGTCCAGCCCTTGGAAGGGCGGACGTTGGGGATGCGAACCGACAGCGATCCCCAGTACCGCCGTGACGAGCAGGAAGAAGAGTCCCAGGGGAACCGCGCCGCCTTGCGGGGGAGCCGGTGTGGACCGGCGGTGCCTGGGAGGGGCCGGGGCGGCAGGGGGAGCAACCCGGATACCGGACATGACTGCCTCTCGCGGCCGCGCCAGTACCCGCGGCCGTTCTGTGTGTCGTACGTGGACTTGCGGCGCGAGCACCGGAGGGACGCGGGGGGCCGCCGTGCAGCGGGGGGCGCCCCACGTCGCTCCCAGAGACGGGGGTGTGGTCCGGCGCCCAAGTGGTGGGCCAGGAAGGAGAAGCCTTCCTTTGCCATCTGAG
>NZ_JBVJWO010000006.1:200209-208449 GCF_055602345.1 Streptomyces sp. NPDC037401 | reverse complement strand
CCTCTCTCACCTACACAACCCCCTGCGGCTTTTTTGTTTTGGTGCGGGGGCTTTGTGGGGGGGACATGGGGGGACGGGGGACCCCCCCTGCACGGGGCCCCCCCCCCCACGTCGCGACCGGAGCCGGGGGTGCGGTCAGGCGCCCAGGTGGCGGGCCAGGAAGGCGACGCTTTCCGTGACGATCGGAGTGACGTCGGGGGCGCCGAGGAAGATGTGGTCGGCGCCGTCCACGGGCTGGAGGGTGACCTCGCCGCCGGCGCTCCTCAGCGCCTCTGCGAGCACCTCGCTCTGGCTGTAGGGCACGAGCATGTCCGCAGTGCCGTGAACCAGCAGGAAGGGCGGGGGAGTCGCGCCGTGCGCGTGGGTGAGCGGGCTGGCGGTCCGGGCCAGTTCGGGCTGCTCATCGGGGGTGCCGCCCAGCAGTGCGGTGAACGGGTTGGGGAATTCGGCCCCCGGCGGAGCCGGCGGCAGGGCGTGGGAGAGCAGTGATGCGACATCGGACACGCCGTACCAGTCCACCACGGCCAGTACCGCGGTGTGCCCGTCGCGTACGCCCTCGCCGCCCTCCAGGGCCTCACCGACCGGGCTGTCCGGGGTTGTGAGCCCGGCGAGCGCGGCCAGGTGGCCGCCCGCGGACTCGCCCCAGACCCCGATCCGCTCCGCGTCGACGCCGAAGGTGTCGGCGAACTGCCGGACGTAGCGGATGGCGGCCTTCACATCGTGCAGCTGCGCGGGGAAGGGGGCCTCGAGGCTGTGCCGGTAGTCGATGGATACCAGGGCGAGCCCGGCCCGCAGGATCGAACCGTGCAACAGCTCGACGGGGACGGTCGGCGGGGGATAGCGCCGGTCGCCGTCCAGCCAGCCGCCGCCGTGGATCCAGATCACGGCCGGGACCGGCCCGTCGCTCACGGGCACGTGGACGTCGAGCAGCCGGGGCCGGTAGCCGGGGGTGGTCGCGTAGGTGACCCCGTCGAAGTGACGTACGCCGTTCTCGGCCACCACGGGCGGTGCAGGCGTCTGGTAGCGGGGCGGAGGCCACCCCAGGTCGAGCCCGGCCGGAAGTGCTTGTGGCATCGAAGCCTTCTCCAATCGACATGGATCCCGAAGTTCACGCTTTATGACACTTGTCCGAAATGCTTGAACCTCTACAGGGGGATGCCTAGCATGTTACACGTGTAACAAGATTCTGGGGCGGGTGCCGGCGCCCCGGAGTCGACAGGCCGGCTGCGCGCGTCGCGGTGTTGGCAAAATCAAGTATCGCGCATCATTGACGGTCGCAACTTTAGCGACATACTGGCTTCGTTCTCCCCGCTGCCCCGAGATTGAGGTGCCGCCCTATGGAGCTCTCCCCGTCTGCTCATGTCGATACGTTCTGTCGCGATCGGCTCCCGCCCTTCTCCCTCTGGCCCGAACTGCACTTCGACCTACCGGAGTTGAACTATCCGGACCGGCTCAACTGCGCCCACCGCCTGCTCGACGACGCCGTCGGGCGATGGGGGGCCGACAGGCCCTGTCTGCTGACTCCGACGGACCGATGGACGTACGGTGACCTGCTGGAACACGCCAACCAGGTCGCCCGGGTGCTCACCGAGGACTTCGGCCTCGTCCCGGGTAACCGGGTTCTGCTGCGCGGCCCCAACAACCCCTGGCTCGTGGCCGCATGGTTCGGCGTGCTGAAGGCCGGCGGCGTCGCCGTCACCACCATGCCGCTGCTGCGCGCCGGCGAGCTCGCGGAGCTCTGCGAGATCAGCCGGCCGGCCGTGGCCGTGTGCGACCACCGCTATCTCGAGGAACTCTCCGCCGCCGGCGCTTCCGGCCCGGCCGTGCTGGCCTACGGCGGTCCGGGCAAGGAGGACCTGGTCGCGCGGTGCGCCGCGAAGAGCGGGTCGTTCTGCAGTGTCGACACCGCGTCGGACGACGTGGCCCTGATCGCCTTCACCTCGGGAACGACCGGACGGCCGAAGGCGACCCTGCACTTCCACCGCGACGTGCTGGCCAACGCCGACACCTTCTCCCGCCATGTCCTGCGGCCCCACCGGGACGACGTCTTCACCGGAACCCCGCCCCTGGCCTTCACGTTCGGGCTCGGGGGGCTGGTCGTCTTCCCGCTCTCCGTGGGTGCGGCGACGCTGCTGATCGAGCAGGCCGCACCGCAGCAGTTGGCCGACCTCGTGGAGGAGCACGGAGTCACCGTGCTCTTCACGGCGCCCACCGCCTACCGGGCCATCATGGCGGCCGGCGCGGTGCACCAACTCTCCGGGCTGCGCCGCTGCGTGTCCGCCGGAGAGGCGCTGCCGGCGGTGGTGTGGGAGGAGTTCCACGCGGCCACGGGGCTCGGCATCATCGACGGCATCGGCGCCACGGAGATGCTCCACGTGTTCATCTCGGCCTCCGACGACGAGATACGTCCCGGCTCGACGGGACGGCCCGTTCCCGGATACCGGGCCCGCGTGGTCGACGAAGCGGGTGTCCCGGTCCCCGACGGGCAGCCCGGCCTCCTCGCGGTGACCGGCCCGACGGGCTGCCGGTACATGGAGGACCCCCGGCAGACCACGTACGTCAGGAACGGCTGGAACATCACGGGCGACACCTACATCCGCGATGCCGACGGCTACTTCTGGTACGTGGCCCGCAGCGACGACATGATCGTCTCCTCCGGGTACAACATCGCCGGCCCCGAGGTCGAGAAGGCGCTCGCCACCCATCCCTACGTGGAGGAGTGCGGCGTCGTCGGAGCACCGGACGACAGGCGCGGAATGCTCGTCAAGGCGTACGTCGTCCTGCGCCCCGGTGTCGCGCCCGGCGCGGCGACGGTCAAGGAACTCCAGGACCACGTGAAGCGGACCGTCGCGCCCTACAAGTACCCGCGCGCCGTCGAGTTCGTCACCGACCTCCCGCGCACGAGCAACGGAAAGCTCCAGCGCGCCGAGCTGCGCAAGCGCGCCCAGCACACCCTCTAGCGCCGATTCGAAAGGCACGATCATGGACACCTCCAGCTCGCGGCAGGCGGATGACGCGGCGACGGACAGCTGCGCCGCCGGATGCGTCGAAGCCCTCGATCAGAACCTGCCCGGCGTCGTCATCGAGCGGCGCGTCGAATGGTCCGACACGGACGCGGCCGGCCACTACCACCACTCCACCGTCGTGCGCTGGGTCGAGGCGGCGGAGGCGGTCCTGCTGCGGCGACTGGGGCTGGCCCACCTCTTCGGCAGCACGCCCCGCGTCCACTTCGAAGCCGACTACCGGGCCCGGCTGTGGTTCGGCGAGACCGTCCGTACCGAACTGAAGATCACCAAGGTCGGAAGAAGCTCCCTGCACTACGCCTTCACCGTCCACGGCGAGGGGGAGGAGCCGGCCGCCACCGGGCGCATGGTGATCGCCCACGCGGCTGCACGCGCCACCGGATCCACGGCCTGGCCCGATGACGTGCGGGAGGTCCTCACGAAGGGCGGTCCGCAGGCCCCCGAGCTCTTCGCGTGATCCGAGGCAACGCGTCAAACGCACCACACAGGATGTGCTGGACTTTTGACGGTCGCTAAATATGAAACATATCCTGTGTTTGGAACCACGAGGAGGAACACCGTGCGTGTAGCAGTCATCGGAGGAGGCCCCGGCGGGTTGTACTTCGCAGCCCTGGCCCAGCAGCTCTCACCGCAGTGGGAGATCACCGTCTGGGAGCGCAACGCCCGCGACGACGCCTTCGGCTTCGGGGTCGTCTTTTCCGACGAGACGCTGGACGGCATCGCGCAGGCCGATCCCGCCGTGTTCGCGGCGATGTCCGCGGAGTTCGCCCGGTGGAGCGATATCGATGTCCGCTACGGCGGCGATGTCCACGTCTCCGGCGGCCACGGCTTCGCCGCCCTGGACCGCAACCGGCTGAGGGGGATCCTGCAGAACCGCTGCGCGGACCTCGGTGTGGAGGTCCGCTACGGCACCCAGGCCCCGCCCGTCGAGGAGCTCTCCGCCGGCTACGACCTGGTGGTCGCCGCGGACGGAATCCGCTCGTCGACCCGTGCGGCGTACGCCGACAGCTTCCGCCCCGATCTGGACGAGCGCCACTGCCGCTACATGTGGCTCTCCACCGACCGCGTCTTCGAGGCGTTCACCTTCATCGTCGAGAAGCGGGACTTCGGCAGCATCCAGGTCCACGCGTATCCCTACGACGACGAGCGCAGCACGTTCATCGTGGAGATCGCCGAGGACGACTGGCGGCGGGCGGGCTTCGAAGCGTTCGCCGACCGGGATTTCGCGCGCGGCGAGAGCGACGAGGCGAGTGTGCGCAAGTGCGAGGAGATCCTCGCCGAGCACCTCGACGGCCACCGCCTGATACCCAACGCCTCGAAATGGATCCGCTTCACGACCGTCCGCAACGCCTCCTGGCGCCACGGGAACGTCGTCCTGCTCGGCGACGCCGCGCACACCGCCCACTTCTCCATCGGCTCCGGCACCAAGCTCGCCATGGAGGACGCGCTGGCGCTGGCCGCCTGCCTGCACGAACACCCCGATGTGACCTCGGCGCTCGCCGCGTACGAGACCGAACGCCGGCCGGTGGTCGAATCCACCCAGCGGGCCGCGCAGGCCAGCCTCGAATGGTTCGAGAACATCGGCCGCTACACGGCGCAGGAGCCCGCGCAGTTCGCCTTCAACCTCCTCACCCGCAGCCGCCGCGTCACCTACGACAACCTGCGCGTACGCGACGAGGAGTTCACCACCGCCGTCAACTCCTCCTCGCCCGTGCCGCCCATGTTCCGCCCGTTCCGGCTCGGCGGGCTGCTGCTGCGCAACCGGGTCGTCGTACCGCCCACCGCGCTGTACACCGCACGCGACGGAGTCCCCGGCGACTTCGACCTCGTCCACCTGAGCACCCAGGCCCTCGGCGGCAGCGCCCTCGTGCTCGCCGGAATGACAGCCGTCGGCGCCGCCGGGCGGGCCACGCCGGGTTGCCCCGGCCTGTACACCGACCAACAGGAAGCCGCCTGGCGGCACATCACCGACTTCGTCCACGGCCAGCTCGACACCTGCCTCGGCATCCAGCTCACCCATGCCGGCCGCCGCGCGGCGGCCCACGCCGACGGGCCGCCGATCGCCGCCTCCGCGCTGGCGTGGGACGAGCGCAGTCCGGTGCCGCGCGAAGTCACCCGCGCAGATATGGACGTCCTCGTGAGGGACTTCGTCCGCGCGGCCCAGCGGGCCGACCGGGCGGGCTTCGACGCTCTTGAACTGCAGTACGGTCACGGCCACTTGATCTCCGGGTTCCTCTCTCCGCTCACCAACCAGCGCACCGACGAGTACGGCGGAAGCCTGGCCGGCCGGCTGCGCTTCCCCCTGGAAGTGCTCCGCGCCGTACGGGCGGTGTGGCCGGCCGGCAGGGCGCTGCTCGTCCGGATCTCGGCTGCCGACTGGGCGGAGGGCGGCCTGAGCGAGGCGGATGCAGTGGGGATCGCCCGTGCGCTCGCCGAGGCGGGAGCCGACGCCATCGACGTCTCCACCGGCGAGGTCGTCTCCCACGAGCAGCCCCGCTACGGCCGCAGCTACCAGACTCCGTACGCGGACCTGATCCGCAACGCCACGGACATCCCCACCATCGCCGTCGGCGCGATCTCCACGTACGACGACGTGAACTCGATCATCCTGGCCGGCCGGGCCGACCTGTGCGCCGTCGGCCGTGCGCAGCTGTACGACCCCCTGTGGACCCTGCACGCCGCCGCCGCCCAGGGCTACAGCGGCCCGGGGGCGCCATGGCCCGCCTCCTGGCGGGCGGGCAGCGGCCGCCCGCCGGGTGCGCGCACCGACCGGATCGCGCCCCGGCTCCACCTGCTCCGCGAGGCGTCCCTCCCCGTGCACCAGCGCTGGGTCCCGCACCTTCCCGCTGCCGCATCCGCCTGCTGACCTGGAGAACCGATGGAAAATCTGCCACGCTTCACCGCCGCGGCCGTACAGGCGGCTCCTGTGTACCTGGACGCCGCGGCGACCGTCGACAAGGCGATCGCCCTCATCGCGGAGGCGGCGGCCGGCGGTGCCGAACTGGTCGTCTTCCCCGAGGTGTTCGTCCCCGGCTATCCCTACTGGAACTGGACGATGAACCCCGTCCAGGGCTCGCCCTGGTTCGAGCGCCTCTACCGCTCGGCCATCGACGTCCCCGGCCCCTACGTCGATCAACTGCGTGCTGCCGCCCGCCAGTACGGGATCGTCCTCGTCATGGGCGTCAACGAACGCGGCCCGCACAGCCTCGGCGTCCTCTACAACACCCTGCTCACCATCGGCCCCGACGGCGCACTGCTCGGCATCCACCGCAAGCTGGTGCCGACCTGGGCCGAGAAGCTGACCTGGACCGGTGGTGACGGCAGTTCGCTGAAGGTCCACCCCACTCCCGTGGGCCCGCTCGGCGCGCTCGCCTGCGGGGAGAACACCAATACCCTCGCCCGCTTCACCCTGCTCGCACAGGGCGAACTGGTCCACGCGTCCTGCTACATCGCCCTGCCGGTGGCGCCCGCCGACTACGACATGGCGGACGCCATCGCGGTCCGCACCGCCGCCCACAGCTTCGAGGGCAAGGTGTTCTCCGTCGTCGCCTGCTCGACGATCTCGTCGGAGATCGTGGACGCCGTCGCGGGCGACGACGAGGACGTACGCCGTATGCTCGCCCGCCCCCGCAGCGCCCTGTCCGGCGTCTTCGGCCCCGACGGCCGGCCCGTCACCGAGCCGCTGGTCGACACCGAGGGCATCGTGTACGCCGAGATCGACCTGGCCAAGTGCATCCAGCCCAAGCAGATGCACGACATCGTCGGCCACTACAACCGGTTCGACGTCTTCCAGCTCCACGTCGACAACCGCCCGCGCACCCCGGTGACCTTCGCAACGGATCCGGCGCACACCACGACGCCGTGCACACCCCTCTCACCCCTCTCCGCCGAAACCGCCGGCACCACGAATGAGGACGCATGACCACCGAGTACGACGACAGCCGACTGGGCCGAGCACGGGTGTCCGACTCCCCTGAACTCACCGCGTTCTACGGCGAACTCGCCCAGCTCGAAGCCGGCGCGCTGTGGACCGTGGCCAACGACATCGAGCCCTGGTACCCGCAGCCGAAGTCCATACCCGTCCTGTGGCGCTACAGCGAACTGCGCCCCCTGGTCCGCAAGGCCCTCGACCTGGTCGACGCCGATGACGCAGGCCGCCGCGTCGTGATGCTCGTCAACCCGGGCCGCAAGGACGTCAGTGCCGCCGTGGGACTCCTCTACACCGGCCTGCAGATCATGGGCCCCGGCGAGGCCATGACGGCCCACCGCCACCAGGCCGCCGCGCTGCGCTTCGTCCACGAGGGCACCGGAGCCTGGACCATCGTCGACGGGCAGAAGCTGAAGGTCGGACCGGGGGACTTCGCGATCACCCCGAACGGCACCTGGCACGAGCACGGGAACGAGGCGGACGACGCCCCCGTCATCTGGCAGGACGGACTCGACATCCCGCTGGTCAACGCCCTGGACGCAGGCTTCTACGAGGTCCACCCCGAGCTGTACCAGACCCCGGGCGAGGTCATCAACTCCTCCGTGCTCACCTATGGTGCGAACCTGCTGCCCTACGGCGTGGAGAAGTGGACCCGCCCCTACTCGCCGCTCCTGGCGTTCCCCTGGGAACCCACGTACGAGGCCCTGCGCAATCTGGCCAAGGCCACCGCGGGATCGCCGTACGACGGCGTCATCGCGGAGTACACCAACCCCGTCACCGGCGGGTCCGTCATGCCCACCATGGGCGCCCACATGCAGCTCCTGCGCCCCGGCCAGGCCACGCTGGCACACCGCCACACCGGGTCGGTGATCTACACCGCCGCCAAGGGGCGCGGTGTCTCGGTGATCGCCGGGCAGCGCTTCGAGTGGCAGCAGGGCGACATGTTCTGCGTGCCCTCCTGGGCCTGGCACGAGCACCGCAACCTCGACCAGTCCGAGGACGCCTGCCTCTTCTCCTTCAACGACTTCCCCGTCATGCGCTCGCTCGGCTTCCACCGCGAAGAGGCGTACACCGACAACGGCGGGCACCAGCCCACCGCCTGAACCGCTCCGCCGTGACCGGACGCCGCCGGCCCTGACACCGGCGCCGGCACGGCGGAGCCCCGGGGGGGGGGGGGTGCCCCCCCCCCCCCCCCGCCCCCCCCCCCCCCCCCCCAAAGACCCCCCCCCGCGGCTTATCAGCTGCACCCAAAGCGGAAGAGGGGCGTGGGGGGGAAGAGGGGTGATTGC